>CAYVBH010000247.1:0-6027 GCA_964449015.1 uncultured Bacteroidales bacterium | reverse complement strand
CTCCTCGCTGAAAAAAACCTTCCGCTGGAAGACCTGATCAAAAGAGCCCTGAAACTATTATAACCTGATAAAAAAAGTAAGGATTGACTCATTCGCCTGTTAAACATATCATCAATTGTAAATTGCTTAACAGTGCAATCATACGCCTTGTTTTGATTTTTTGCCTGTCTGCCTTATCAGCATGGACCGCCCTTTCTCAGACACGCAGTGACGCTCAGGGAGACTCATCGCTGCGCTACCCGTTCCGCGACGATATTAGATATCCCTTTTCAAACTCGGGTGTCCGGTCCCCGCTTTTCCTCAGCAACCCCAAAAACGTAAAACAGACCATACAGTATAACCCTGCTACCGGAAGGTATGAGTTTACTGAAAAAATAGGCAGTTTCGATTACAGGCCTCCTTCATCCATGTCGTTGCAGGAATACATGAATTATGACCGCGAATCTTCAGTGAAGAATTACTGGCACCAGAAATCGCGCGAAATGATTGCCCCGCAGCAGTCTCCGCTTCTGGGTAACTTCAAAATGGGCGAAACCTTCGACAAAGTGTTCGGCACCGACGTAATCAACATTGTTCCCCAGGGATCAGCCGAGCTGATTTTCGGTTACAACATGTCACGCATTGATAACCCTGCTCTTTCTGAAAAAAACAGACGAAACCCGTCCTTTATATTCAAAGAGAAAATCCAGATGAACGTTACCGGAAGCATCGGCGACAAAATGCAACTTGGAATTAATTACAACACCGAAGCATCGTTTGATTTCGAAAATAAAACCAAACTGGAGTACACCGGCAAGGAAGATGAAATCATAAAAAAAATAGAAGCCGGAAATGTTACCTTCTCCGTTCCGGGAACCCTGATTACCGGAAGCCAGAGTTTGTTCGGACTAAAAACCGACCTGCAGTTCGGAAAACTGTTCGTCAGTTCGGTGATCAGCCACCAGCGAAGCCAGTCTCAGGTTATTGAAGTGAAAGGCGGTGCCCAGGTGAGCGAATTTGAAATCGACGCTTCCGAATACGATGCCAACCGGCATTTTTTCCTTTCTCATTATTTTGAAGACAATTACAACTCCTGGCTTTCCACTTTACCCTTTGTGAATTCCGGAGTGCGCATTGAACAAATTGAAGTGTGGGTTACCAATAAATCAAGCATTACCACTGACACCCGGAATATCCTTGCCCTCGCCGATATGGCCGAAGGCTATGGCCCCGAAGGAGATACCAATGTTACCGGCAACCTAAATCTTATTCAGCCGGTTTCTATTCTAAACGCACCGGCAGACAACAACCTGAACGAACTCTATCTGAAATTGGTCAACCAGTATGGCGAAATCAGGACTTTCAACCGGATTGCCGCAGCGCTTTCTCCTCTTGAATCGGCTTATTCCTTTTATGGCGGAAAAGACTATGAGAAAATTGATAATGCCCGCAGGCTTAATGAATCAGAGTATAAAGTCAACAAGGAACTGGGGTATATTTCCCTGAATTCATCACTTCGTGCCGATGAAGTCCTCGCTGTTGCCTACGTATACACCTACCAGGGTAAAACTTACCGGGTGGGTGAATTGTCAACCGACGGCGTAAGCGCCCCCAACACACTTCTGGTTAAACTCATCAAAGGTACCAGTCTGACTCCCAAATCACCTACCTGGGACCTCATGATGAAAAACGTTTATGCTATTGGCGCTTTCCAGGTTTCAGACAGAGACTTCATTCTCGATGTCCTGTACCGCAAGGATGAAACCGGCGTACCTGTGAACTATATTGCGGAAAACCAGGCCGATAGTGCCTTCAACAGGAAAATTCTGCTTAGGGTACTCAAAATGGATAACCTCGATTCACGAGATGAAGCTGTTCCCGATGGCCGTTTCGACTTCATTGAGGGAACAACCATCACATCCCGCGATGGCCGTATCTTTTTCACCCAAAAGGAACCTTTTGGAAAAGACCTCAGGAAAACCATCATAGGCAAAGCGGTGCCGGGAACTGAATTGTACAAAATACGCGATCAGATTGCAAAAAAATACGTGTATAGTGAATTGTATGATTCCACCCAAACCAAGGCCCGGCAATTGTCGCGTAAAAACAAATTCTTCCTGGCCGGGACCTACCAGTCGTCCTCGGGTTCTGAAATCCAGCTGAATGCCATGAACATACCTCCGAATTCGGTAAAGGTATCTTCAGGCGGCATCGCCCTGGTTGAAGGTCAGGATTATACCGTGGATTACACCTTGGGGCGCGTAAAGATCATCAACCAGGGCCTGATCCAGTCGGGTTCACCTCTCTCTGTTTCACTCGAGAACAACGCACTCTTTGCCATGCAAACAAAAACACTGCTGGGAACCCATATGGAGTACAAGTTTTCCGACAATTTCAACGTGGGTGCCACAGTGATGAACCTTACCGAACGGCCACTCACCCAAAAAGTCAACATGGGAGAGGAGCCCATCAGCAATACAATCTGGGGGCTGAATACCAATTACCGCACCGAGTCGCGTCTGCTGACCAAAATGATCGACAAGCTGCCGCTCATTGAAACCAAGGAGATTTCCACTATTTCACTGGATGCCGAATTTGCCCACCTGGTTCCCGGACAAGCTAAGATTATCGGCGAAGGAGGCGTTGCCTACATCGATGATTTTGAAGGAACCGAAACAACGGTTGAACTCAAAACGGTTCAATCATGGACCCTCGCCAGCACACCCCGGAAATATCCCTTCTCCGGCTCACTGAACGACCTCAGGTATGGTTACAACCGGGCCAAGCTGGCCTGGTATACCATTGACCCGCTGTTCACCCGCAATGACAGCCGCACACCCGACAACATCACCCAGGAAGAACAGGAAAGCCACTTTGTCCGCGAAATCCTGGAAACCGAATTATTCAAAAACCGGGAAAGCGGCACCGGATTTGAAAATACCCTTTCCGTACTGAACCTTTCTTACTTTCCGCAGGAAAGAGGTCCTTACAATTTCGATCCCGGCATTTCCGATGACGGTAGACTTCCGAATCCGCAAAACCGCTGGGGTGGTATCATGAGAGAAATACAAACCAGCGATTTTGAAACCTCCAACATCGAATACATCGAGTTCTGGCTCATGGACCCATTCCTGCTCGATGAAAATAATACGGGAGGTGAACTCTACTTCAACCTGGGTGAAATATCGGAAGATGTGCTCAAAGATTCCCGCAAGTTTTTTGAAAACGGTTTGCCCACTGCCAACAACCCGGTTAAAGTAGATTCCTCCAATGCCTGGGGAAAGGTTCCCGATGTGCCTATGGTGGTAAATACCTTCGATACCGATCCTGATAACCGTCAAATGCAGGATGTGGGTCTCGACGGACTCAATGACGAGGAAGAGCGGATCAGGTTCAGTCCATGGTTGAACACCCTCACGCCCGGCACCTCTGCTTACGAAAAAGCAATTGAGGATCCCTCGAACGATAATTTCAGATACTTCCTGAACAGCGCCTATGACGACAGTTCTGCGGGTGTGATATCACGATACCTGAATTACAATAACACCCAGGGAAACTCACCAGCCACTGAACAAAGCGGTGGCAGCTTTGCCGCGGCTACTACCCTACCCAACACCGAAGATATCAACCGCGACAATACACTCAATGAAACCGACGCCTATTACGAGTACCATGTTCGCCTGAGACCGGAACAGCTGAATTTTACCAATCCTTATATTACCGACCGGGTCGATGGAAAAACAGTTGACGGAAAAGTTGCCCGGTGGTACCAGTTCCGCATTCCCATCGATGATTTTGAAAGCAAATACGGAAATATCGAAGATTTCAAGTCTATCCGGTTCATGCGTATGTACCTCACGGGTTTTACCAGACCTGTCATCCTTCGATTCGCAGAATTGCACCTGGTCAGGTCGGAATGGAGAAAATACTCCGGTAATATTTCCGAAGGAGCCCCTTCAGTGACTACCCAGGTTGAAAAGGGATCCTTTGAGATCACCTCGGTCAACATCGAAGAAAATGCCGCAAAGGAACCTGTCAATTACATCCTGCCTCCCGGTATCGATCGCGTTATCGATCCCAATCAGCCCCAGGTAGCGCAACTTAATGAACAGTCAATGGTTTTCAAAATTCATGACCTGTCTGACGGTGACTCACGTGTGGCATATAAAAACATGAGTATTGATCTGAGGCAGTATAAAAAACTTAAAATGTTCGTACATGCCGAGGCCCTTGTTGATGAAACCCTTGGTGATAATGAGCTTACGGCTTTCATCCGCTTCGGATCTGACCAGACCGACAACTATTATGAATACGAAGTTCCCCTGAAAGTGACACCGCCGGGGAACTACACTGACAACGACAGCCACATTGTATGGCCCGACAGCAATCTCATCAATATCATACTTGAAGAATTTGTTGATTTGAAGGTTGCACGAGACAAAGCCATTGCCGAACGCCCCGACCTGTATGACAAATCAAAGGTGTTCCGGAAGCAGAAAGGAAAGAATGTATTGAAGGTGCGTGGTACTCCTAACCTGAGCAATGTTAGAACCCTGTTGCTGGGTGTGCACAATGCCAGCGATGCTGACAACCTGCCCAACGACGGAATGCCCAAATCAGGTGAAATCTGGTTCAACGAACTCCGGCTCACTGATTTTAACAACAAGGGCGGATGGGCAGCTAACGCGCGCACGCAAATCCGAATGGCCGACCTGGGAACCCTATCCGTTGCCGGAAGTACATCCAAACCCGGTTTCGGAAGCATTGAGCAGAAGGTAGATGACCGCAACAAGGAAGAAACCAATCAGATTGACATCTCAACCAACCTGGAACTGGGTAAACTGCTTCCTGAAAAAGCCAAAGTATCTGTTCCCCTCTTTGTGGGTTATTCCAACATCACGGTCACCCCGGAATATTCTCCGAATGAACCCGACCGGCTGCTGAAAGATGCGCTCAGAAATGCCGAATCAGCCCGTGAAAAAGACGAAATTAAAGAAATGTCGCAGGACGTGATCAAGCGCCGCAGCGTCAACCTCACCAACGTTAAGGTAAATCAGGAATTTGAAAAATTCCGGCTGCTTTCACCGTCCAATTTCTCGGTCACTGCGGATTATGCCGAGTCCGAGGCTCACAATTATGAGGTCGAACGCAACAACAATATTGAATACGGACTGGCCTTGAACTATGTTTACAGCACGCGGCCCAAAAGCATAACTCCCTTCAAGAAAGCCAAAATGAAATCGCCCTACCTGCGTTTCATCAAAGATTTTAACATGTCGCTGCTGCCCAGCAGATTGGCATTCCGCACCAATTTCGACCGCAGGTACAACGAAACCAAACTGCGAAATGTATACACCGACAGGGACATTCTGCTCGATTCCACCGTAAGCAAAGACTTCCTTTGGAACCGCGGCTACGAAGTCAACTGGGATCTGACCCGCTCACTCAAGTTTGATCTGACATTCAACAACATGTCGAGGATCAATGAACTTCCCGGTGCCTATGACTGGTTCCGCAAAGGAGAGAATAAAGAATGGGCCCGTTCGGTATGGAACAGCATCGGGAATGGCGGCAGAACCATCGCTTACGAGCACTCCATGAATGTCACCTACAACCTGCCCCTGAGCAAATTTCCGATCCTGAGCTGGACTTCCACTTCACTCAGATACAATGCCACCTATTCCTGGGATCAGGGTGATATTTTCAACGGAAAAAGAACACTCGGCAACACCATACGCAATTCAAACACCATCCAGGCAAATACCACATTTAACCTGGCTACCTTATACAACAAGTCGAAATACCTGAAAAACCTGGATGCCAAATATTCCGATACCGGAAAAAAACAACAGCAACCTGAAGATTTCAAAACCGTCACCTTCACCCGCGAAAACTTCTTCCTGAAACCCAAAACGCCGAGAAACATTACCCATAAACTCAAAACCGAAGATGTCCAGGTTCGGGTAACTGACGAAAGCGGCAACGAAGTAAAAACCAGCTTTACCGTGCTCGATGAAAACAGGATCAGCATTCAGGCCGACAGCAATT
>CAYVBH010000246.1:0-6031 GCA_964449015.1 uncultured Bacteroidales bacterium | reverse complement strand
GGCTTTCCCTGAAACAGGAAATCAACGCATCGTGCCTGAAACATAAATTGCCGGGGCTGATTCTTCAACCCCTGATTGAAAATGCGGTGAAATACGGCGTATATGAAAGCACCGAAGAATCCTCCATCGAAATCATTTGTACCTGTAACTCTACTGCGTTGAGCGTGGTTATCCGAAACGCCTGGGATCCGGATTTTCAGTATAACAAAGGCGAAGGAATCGGGCTCAGGAATATCAAAAGCCGCCTGCGCATTTTGTATAACCGGGATGACCTGTTCTTTATCAGAAAAGACAACAACATCTTCGAAGTGAATATCATCTTCCCCCAATAATTGAATTCATCATGGAAATTATCAAAGCTTTAATAATAGACGATGAACAACTGGCCAGGCAATTGATACGCAACTACCTGAAATCGTTCCCGGAAATCGAAATCGTTGGTGAATGTGAGAATGGTTTTGAAGGGGCAAGAAACATTGCCGAACTGAAACCTGATATCGTTTTCCTGGACATCCAGATGCCCAAACTGAACGGTTTTGAAATGCTGGAGCTGATTGACAATCCGCCGGAAATCATATTCATTACGGCTCATAACGATTATGCCATCAGGGCCTTTGAAATGAACGCAGTGGATTACCTGCTGAAACCCTATTCTCAGGAACGGCTGATATCTGCCGTTCAGAAGGCAGCTGAGAAAATCAAAACAGGTACTGGAAAAGACAAAAAAATGGATCAGCTGATCCATCAGCCCTTATCAGAAAAACTGGAACGTATTGTGGTAAAGACCGGCACAAAAATCAAGGTAATCCCGGTTGACAAGATCAATTATTTCGAAGCCCAGGATGACTATATCATGCTTTACACAGATGAGGGAAAGCATCTAAAACAGGGAACCATGAAGTATTACGAGGATCATCTCGACAGTTCGAAGTTTATCCGGGTGCATCGTTCGTTTATTGTTCGCATTGACCAGGTTGTTCAGCTGGAACCTTACTCAAAAGATAATTACCTGCTGAAACTGAAAAACGGCACTGCGTTGAAGGTAAGCCG
Organism: uncultured Bacteroidales bacterium; assembly: GCA_964449015.1. GTDB lineage: Bacteria > Bacteroidota > Bacteroidia > Bacteroidales > UBA10428 > UBA5072. Next base: position 4,981 of record CAYVBH010000246.1, on the reverse strand, counting down.
GAATGGTTTGAAAAACCTGAAAGACAAGCTGAATTTTTAACCTGATTATTTCCGTAGCATACCGGAGATTTTCAAAGCCAGATCCAGCAGCACGATCCGGCCATTGCCATTGCGTTCGATATCTGCAATGGCTTTATTGAGCTCATTGCTGAATGGAATTACATTTTTCCCGTTTACAAAAGGTGCAAAATTGGGTGTAAATTCTTTTTCCCCTGCTGTAATAAACACGATATCGGGAGAGTTAAAATGGAGCACCACACTCTCACGAACCGTTCTTAGTCCATATTCAAGAAATGATTTTTGCTTTTCACGCGTAAGAGCTGAAAGTTCTTCAGTCATTTTCAGCATTTCCGAAATGCTGCCTTTAAAGCATCCACGCATGAGATCCCTGAATTTGATAAAATTATACCCCAGTTCATCCGTATCCGCTACAAGTTCCTGTGCCTTTAGGTAACTCCCTTCAGAAAGCCTTACCAAATCAGCAATCTTGTCCTCCGAAACGTTGTGTTTGTTCTTTAATGCAGATGATAATTCCCGGTCGGATATGCGCGGGATTTTAACCGGGATACACCTCGATCTGACCGTACCCAGCAACTGCTCGGGATTTTCTGTCACCAGCATGAAAATAGTCATTGCCGGTGGTTCCTCGATCAGTTTGAGAAGCTTGTTGCTAGCCTGATCATTCATTTTTTCAGGCTGCCAGATGATAACTACCTTGTAATCTGATTCAAATGACTTCAGAAAGAGTTTGGCTGACAGCTTCCGGCTTTCTTCGGTGCTGATCATACCCTGTTTGTTCTCCAAATCAATGAAGTCATACCATTGGGTAAGCCTGCCATAGGGGTTGCTGAGCAGAAAATTCCGCCAATCAGCAATAAAATCATCACTGGTTGCCACATCCCTGTCCATATTCCGGGTTTTATTCACCGGGTACACAAAATGCAGGTCGGGATGGATGTATTTGTTTACTTTATTGCAACTGGGGCAGGTTCCGCAGGCATCATCATCTAATCTTTGTGTGCATAATATATAGCGGGAAAAAGCCAGGGCAACAGGTAAAGCTCCGGCTCCTTCGGGACCGAAGAACAACCAGGCATGGCTCACCCTGTTTTCTTTAACTGTTTGAAGCAGCCTTTTCTTTAAGGCTTCCTGTCCGATAATGTCTCTGAAATACATTCGTATTTACCTGTGTTCAGGCGTTTAAAAGTAGGAAACGGCCAAAGGTAATTAAAATAGTTTTTTATCTTTGCTCAATTAATAACTCAACAAAAATCAACATGCAAACGATAGATAATTTCAGCTTTAAAGGCAAAAAAGCAATTGTACGGGTTGACTTCAATGTACCGCTCAACAAGCAAACTTTTGAAGTAACAGACGACACCCGCATCAGGGGCGCGTTGCCCACCATCAAAAAAATTCTGAGCGACGGAGGATCTGCCATATTGATGTCGCACCTGGGCCGGCCCGATGGAAAAGTACAGGATAAATACTCGCTGAAACATGTTGTACCTGCAGTTGAAAAAGCAACCGGTAAAACAATCAAGTTTGCAGGCGACTGCATGGGTGATAACGCTAAAAAAATGACTGCTGAACTGAAGCCCGGCGAAATCCTCCTGCTTGAAAACCTGCGTTTTTATGAAGAAGAAGAAGGAAAGCCCTATTCACTTGCCGAAGATGCCACAGATGAACAGAAGAAGGCAGCCAAGGCCAAAGTGAAAGAAAGCCAGAAAAATTTTGTAAAGCAGCTGGCAAGCTACGCCGATTGTTATGTTAATGACGCTTTCGGAACCGCACACCGGGCACATGCTTCTACAGCTCTCGTTGCAGATCTTTTCCCCGATGACCAGAAGATGTTCGGCTACCTCATTGTTGCCGAACTCGACGCTATGGATAAGGTACTTAAATCGGCCCATAAGCCTTTTACCGCCATCATGGGTGGTGCCAAGGTGTCGGATAAAATTCAGGTTATTGAAAACCTGCTGCCCCGCATTGACAACCTGATTATCGGCGGCGGTATGACGTATACCTTTATCAAAGCACAAGGCGGCAAAATCGGTAATTCACTTTGTGAGGCCGATAAGCTTGACCTGGCTCTCAGTATCCTGGAAAAAGCTAAAAACAATAATGTAAAGGTTTATCTTCCGGTTGATGCCGTGAATGCTGACAAGTTTGATGCTGAAGCTGCAACCCAGAAATCAAAGATCAATGATACCCCCGATGGTTGGATGGGCCTGGATATTGGCGAAGAAACCATCAAAATATTCAGCGAAGTGATTGGCAACTCAAAAACCATACTCTGGAACGGACCTATGGGTGTATTTGAAATGCCTAAATTTGCTGCAGGAACATCGGCTGTTGCCAAAGCAATTGCTGATGCAACTGCCAAGGGTGCTTTCAGCCTCATCGGCGGAGGCGACTCGGTAGCTGCCATCAACAAGAACAAACTTGCCGATAAGGTAAGTTATGTATCAACAGGCGGCGGAGCCATGCTGGAATATATTGAAGGAAAAGAACTTCCTGGTATTAAAGCCATTCGCAAGTAAGATCCGGCCTTTTACCTGTTCCTGTATGATGCCCGTTCTGGCTTGTGTTGAGTCATAACGGGCATTGTTTTTATTTTTGAGACATTGCATTAATAAACCCTCATCTGCTATGAAGCATTCCAACATTGCCATCCTGGGCGGAGGAAACCTTGGTACCTCACTGGCCAAGGGACTTATTAGTTCCGGCCAGTTCACAAATAAGCAAATCGTTCTTACCGAAAAAAGAGAATCGCGTATAGCTTATTTAAAAGGCCTGGGATTCCGGGTCACTGAAAACAACCGGAAAGCAGTCAGTGAATCCGGTATTGTAGTTATGTCGGTAAAACCACAACAGTTTAGTTCGCTTGCCGAGGAAATAAAAGATATGCTGGTTCCGGGCCATATACTGATTTCTACAGTAACCGGTACTACCTTTAAAGATATCGAAGGAATCCTCGGCAAATTCCCTATGCTCAGGATCATGCCCAATACTGCACTGGAAATTTGTGAATCAATGACCTGCATTGCTTTTAAAAACACCTCTGCGGAACAGGAAACCAACATGAAGGAACTGTTTGACAAAATGGGGAAAACCCTGGTAATACCCGAGGATATGATGGATGCAGCTACAGTTGTGGGTGCCTGCGGGATTGCCTTTGCACTCCGGTTCATGCGGGCCATGTCGCAGGGTGGAATCGAAATCGGATTCAATTCGGAAATGTCGCAACTGATTACCGCGCAAACTGTGAAAGGGGCTGCCCAGCTTATCGTGGAAACAACCAATCATCCTGAAAAGGAAATTGACAAGGTGACCACCCCCCAGGGGATCACCATATCCGGTTTGAATGAAATGGAACACCAGGGCCTCAGCTCAGCAGTGATCAGGGGGCTGATTACCTCCTACAACAAACTGGGCGGATTGGCATCAAAACAGCATAAATCGGGCAGGGAGTAAACGGATCAGATAGAATGTCGTACTTTTGTTCAACGAAACTGAGCACTTATGAATACCATTGAAAATTTCCCGAACTACCTGCTTGAACAATACAACAGTTTCCGGAAGGAAGTGCCTTCCATGACCAAGTCGCATCGTTTTATCGACAACCTGATCTACTTTCTCTTTCCTTTCAAAATAGATAAAAAGTGCTCGCTCCCGCTGATTGAGCTGAACCTGGCACAATTACAGCTTGATTTCAAGGATCTGTTGAATCCACTTGAAAGCATACTGGACAAACCGGTGAACGACATTTGTGACAGCTTCTTTTCAGAAATCCCTTCGATTTATGAAAGCCTTATCGAAGATGCCCAGCTTTTCGTCAATTTTGATCCTGCAGCCCGATCACGCGAAAGCGTGATTCTTTATTACCCTGGCTTTTATGCCATTTCCGTATACAGGCTATCCCATCAGTTGTTCGGGCTGAAAATACCTTACCTCCCCCGGATGATCTCAGAGTATGCCCACAGCAAAACCGGCATTGACATTCACCCTGGAGCCCGAATCGGCAAGCATTTCTTTATCGACCACGGAACCGGCATTGTAATTGGCGAAACCACCATCATCGGCAACAATGTTAAAATTTACCAGGGAGTTACTCTGGGTGCTGCGTCGGTTGATAAAAGCATGAAAGGAAAGAAAAGACACCCTACCCTTGAAGACAATGTGATCGTTTATTCAGGAAGCACCATACTTGGAGGGGATACGGTTATCGGTCATGATACGGTGGTTGGCGGAAATGTATGGCTTACCAAAAGCATTTCCCCTTTTTCCATTGTTTACCATGAAAGCAAGGTAGTGATCCGAGACAGCAAAGATTTCAATCCTCCTATTAATTTTGTCATTTAACCCTAACCATCATGAAAGCACAATCCATACTCGAAACCATTGGTAATACACCGCACCTGAGAATCAATAGGATCTTTGATCCGGCCTATGAGGTTTGGGTTAAGCTTGAGCGCTTCAATCCGGGAGGCAGTATCAAAGACCGTATAGCACTTTCCATGATTGAAGACGCTGAAAAGAAGGGCATTTTAAAACCAGACTCTGTCATTATCGAGCCTACCTCGGGTAACACGGGTATCGGATTGGCTATGGTTGCCGCGGTAAAAAAATACAAGTTGATCCTGGTGATGCCTGAGTCATTCTCTGTAGAACGCAGGAGAATTATGGCTTCATACGGTGCCGAATTTGAGCTTACCCCACGTGAAAAAGGAATGCAGGGTGCTGTGGACAAAGCAACGGAAATGGTGGCTGCAAATCCCGTGGCATGGATGCCCATGCAATTTGAAAACGAAGCCAATATTACCATCCACCAGGCGTCTACTGCCGAAGAAATCATCGGTGATTTTCCCGAAGGATTGGATTACCTGATTGGCGGCGTGGGAACCGGAGGCCACATGACCGGCGTGGCATCGCGTCTTAAGAAAAAATTCCCAAACATTAAGGTTTTTGCTTTTGAGCC
>CAYVBH010000245.1:0-6095 GCA_964449015.1 uncultured Bacteroidales bacterium | reverse complement strand
TGCTGAACCTGATGGAGTACACCTTTAAATGCAGGGAAGGTTTTGACGTCAGATCATTTTTATCGGGTGAGGCATGCCTGGAAAGCCTGGAATTACAACCCAACATGATCGTACTTGATTACTACCTTGGAGAAGGTGAGTCGAAAGCCATGACCGGTTTGGATACGTTGAAAAAAATTCATGAAAGCAACAGCAATATCCCTGTGGTTATCCTGAGCCGCGAAAAGGACAAAGAGCTGATCAACAAATTCCTCAAATACGGCGCCATGCAATACGTGGTAAAGGATGATTTTTTCATCAACACGTTAATTGAAACAGTGGAAAAATTCTTCGAACAAAAGCTGGATTAGTCCCTACCATTCCCGCAGGTTATTTCTCGCAGAACATTTCTTGCAGATTTTTAAGAATTTCTCGCAGACCTGCCTGAGGAGACGCGTCATTGCGAGGGAGGAGGTACGACGACCGTGGCAATCTCTTGTTATTCGCTACTCAATTGAGATTGCTTCGCTCCAATTCGTTCCGCTCGCAATGACGGCTACTTCACTGCCAATGCTCCTGCTCCTCGTCATACTTCGACAAGCTCTGTATGACAACGTCGGTCTCATTGAGCCTGTCGAAGTGCGACTTACTGCTACTGCCGTTGCCCCTGCCACTGTCTTATGTCTTGGTTCTTGGTTCTTGGTTCTCCTCCCAACCAGATTAAAATATCTTTGTTATTCTCAAATTAATTCATACTTTTGCACCACTTTTTTTTATTCGGCTGAATTTTGAAAGTTGAAAATCAATATATTATTCATTTCAAAGGGCTGAAAGAAGGGGTTCATGATTTTAATTTTGTCATTGACAAACCGTTCTTTGAATTCCATGAACAGCTTGAAGTTCCCGATGGTCATGTGGAAGCCACAGTAGAGCTCAACAAGAAGACTACTTTCATGGAGCTTGCCATTGGACTTACCGGTGAGATGCAGGTGCAATGCGACCGTTGCCTGGAGTATTTTGTCCTGCCCGTTTCATTTGACGGTCACCTGGTCGTGCGCTTCAGCGAAACAGAAAAAGAACCGGACGAAGAGGTGATCTTTATTCACCCTGATGAATACGAGCTTGATCTGAGACATTACTTGTATGAGTGTTTGAGTTTGAGTATGCCCATCCGAAAGGTTCACCCTGATCTGGCAAACGGAGAACCCGGTTGTGACCCGGATATGCTTCGCAGATTGGATGAGTACCTTTTGAAGTGAAGGAAGAACCAAGAGTCAAGAGCCAAGAACCAAGAGCAAAAAGCTCGCAGCTCACAGCTAAAAGCAACACACCCGCCTACGCTAAACCTGCCTACTGACAGGCTGGGCTTCGGCGGGCAAAGCAACACACAACACACGTATTTACGATATTAATATTTATAATTCATAATTTTTTAATTATGCCGAATCCGAAACGTAAGCATTCGAAGCAGCGGAGAGATAAGAGAAGGACGCATGATAAGGCCGCTGTGCCAACACTGGGTACATGCCAGAATTGCGGTGCTGCTATTCAGTATCACAGGGTTTGCCCTGAATGTGGTTATTACAAAGGAAAACCTGCCATCAAGAAAGAGGTTGCCGCTTAAGGAACCAACAACTAACCAATGATCTTTTTGGATCATGAGAATTGGTATTGATATTTTGGGTGGAGACTTTGCTCCTGAGGCTACCGTTCGCGGTGCCATCATGGCGGCAAAAAGTTTGCCCGCAGATGCACGACTGGTGCTTATCGGGGATGAAAACAGCATCCGGTTGATATGCCAGCGTGAGCATTTTGATCCTTCGGTATTTGAAATAGTTCATACTACCGAGTTAATTGAAATGGGAGAGCATCCGGCAAAGGCTTTTGTTCAGAAACAGGAAGCCAGTGTGGTGAAAGGTTTTAAACTTTTGGCCCGTGGTGAAATTGACGGCTTTGCCAGTGCCGGAAATACCGGCGCCATGATGGTTGGCGCCATGCAGGTAATCAAATCGATTCCGGGAGTTATTCGCCCTTGTATAGCTGCCAATGTGCCCCGGCCTGCCGGAAAGCCCTTGCTTTTGCTTGATGTTGGACTAAATCCTGATTGTGAGCAGGAAGAGCTTAACCAGTATGGAATTTTAGGTAATATTTACGCAAGACAGGTGCTGGGAATTGAATCACCCCGGGTGGGCTTGCTGAATATCGGCGAAGAGGAATCCAAAGGAAATCTCGTTACCAAAGCCGCATTCCAGCTGATGCGAGATTCAGCCGTTTTTAATTTTGTGGGTAATCTCGAAGGAACAGACTTGTTCAGTGACAAGGCTGATGTTATGGTATGCGACGGTTTTGTGGGCAATATCCTGCTTAAGGAGGCTGAAGCCTTTTACAGCATGATCAGAAAACGAAAAATAGTAGACGATTTCTTCGAAAAATTCAATTTCGAAAACCATGGCGGTACCCCCGTGCTGGGTATCAATGCACCTGTTATGATTGCCCATGGTATTTCCAATGATAAAGCGATTAATACCCTGATATTGCAAACTGCAGAGGTGATCAAAGGAAAACTCTGTGAAAAAATTAAAGAAACGTTTAAAGAATGTCCGGAATAAAAGCAGCAATTACTGGTGTAGGCGGTTACCTGCCGTCATATGTTCTTAATAATGATGAGTTGAGCAGAATGGTAGATACCAGCGATGAATGGATCATGCAACGCATCGGTATCAAAGAACGAAGAATTCTGAAAGACAAGGGTAAAGCCACATCCTACATGGGCACCAAAGCTGTTAAGGAATTGCTTGAAAAAACCGGAACCGACCCGCTGGACATTCAGCTACTTGTCTGTGCCACCATCACCCCCGACATGCATTTTCCCGCCACTGCTAACATCATCAGTGAAAAGGCAGGACTGGCCAATGCTTTTAGTTTCGACATCAATGCTGCCTGTTCGGGTTTTGTATTCGGACTTGAAACCTGCCGCAGGTTCATTGAAAGCGGAGCCTATAAAAAAGTAATCCTGGTTGGTGCCGACAAGATGTCGGCCATTGTTGATTATGAAGACCGCACCATCTGCCCCCTTTTTGGTGACGGAGCTGCTGCCGTGCTGCTGGAACCCACTACCGGAAAAGACGGAATCATTGATTCGATTCTTGCTGTTGACGGCTCAGGCGTCAAACACCTGCACATGGTTGCAGGAGGTTCACTAAATCCTCCTACGCACGAAACCGTTGACGCCAAACAACATTATATTTTTCAGGAAGGACAACCCGTATTTAAAATGGCCGTTTCAAAAATGGCTGATGTGTCAGCTGAAATCTTGGAGCGGAATAACCTGACTCATGATGATGTCAGATACCTGGTTCCCCACCAGGCCAACATGCGGATTATCGAGGCTACTGCCCGGCGCATGAATCTCAATAAAGAACAGGTGATGATCAATATTGAGCGTTACGGAAATACGACGGCGGCAACCATTCCGTTATGCCTTTATGACTATGAAAAACAGCTGAAAAAAGGAGATAACCTGATCCTTTCCTCATTCGGTGCCGGCTTTACCTGGGGTAGCATTTACCTCAAGTGGGCCTACAATTCAAAATAAATATGTTTTAATGACGTAGAGACGCAAGATTTTGCGTCTCTATGCATTTTATCGCCAGCAGTGACGCAAGATTTTGCGTCTCTGCGCGTTTTTGTTAAAACAGTATCCGGTTTTTGTAAGGGATTGTTTATCTTTGTTGTCATGTATGACCGCAATGTGATGCGTCTCTACAAATTACCATTTAAAAAATAAACTAATGGCAAAGATTATTGAGACCGAAAACAACGTTATCAACCAAATCGGGGCAGGTACCGAAATTTCAGGTGATGTAACTACCAACAGCGATATCCGTTTCGATGGCGCACTGACCGGTAACCTGAAAACCAAAGGGAAAGTGGTTATCGGAGAAACCGGTTCCGTTAAGGGCGAGATCATCTGCAAAAACTCTGTCCTTGAAGGCAAGGTTGAAGGAAAAATTTCCGTTTCCGAACTGCTGACCCTGAAAGCTACCTCTTCACTCACCGGGGATATTGTAACCCGCCGGCTGGCCATTGAACCCGGAGCCAAATTCAGCGGTAATTGCAGCATGACAGCTGATAATACAAACCCCTATGCCGGAAAAGAATCTGAAAAATCAGGAGAAGACAGCAAAAAGCCTAAGTAATTACGCCAAATATTCAGGCCTGGCTTTCCAGATGGCCGCTATGATTCTTGTATGTGTTTTTGGCGGCATCAAGCTAGATCAATGGCTTAAACTGAATTTCCCTGTTTTTACGGTTGTTCTGTCATTGCTGGGTACAGGAGCCGCAATGTATCATGGAATGAGGGATTTTTTGAGGAAGAAAGAAAAATAACATGGAGAAAGAATTGAAAAAAATCATTTTCGGATTGGTTTTGATTTCCCTGATCATTCTTGTGCTTGGTTTGGTTTTGTTTAAAACAATCTTAACCGGTACGTACTTTTGGTTTTTTCCTTTTTTGATCCTGTTCTTTTTGATCGTAAATACTGCATTTTTCGTGTTTTTTTACAGATCATTACATAAATCCCCTGCCGGTTTTATACATGCTTTCATGGCATCTACCGGTGTAAAACTGGTACTTTACCTGATTCTTACTCTAACCTATGTATTGACTTCCCCCAAAACTGCATTGGTGTTTATCATTACCCTGGCTGTTGCTTACATCTTATATACCTCATATGATTTATGGGTAATGCTGGCATTGCTGAAACAGAAGAAAGAAAATAGCAATTTGTCAAAGCAGTTGTCAAATTAGTTTTTTATATTTATGGCCACATTTTTTTGATATGTATAGTAAGATTTGTAGGGTATTACTCATTGTAACATTGCTTTTTAGCGTGCATGGAAAAAGTGTGTTACTGGCTTCTTCTGACGAAGTACAAGCAGAACATCAGGCTGTTCCTCATGAAAATGAAACTCAGACCAATGAAACCGAGACTTTCGAGCCGGGCGATTTTCTTTTCGATCATGTTAAAGATGCCCATGACTGGCATATCCTGAGCATTGGTCATAAGCATATCACCATTCCGTTGCCGGTGATTCTTTACAGCAAAACCAAAGGATTAAATGTATTCATGTCTTCGAAATTCGAACACGGACATGCTGCATACAAGGGATTCAGACTTGAAACCGAGGGTGAAAACAAAAACAAGATTTTTGAGGAAAACGGTACCATGCCTCTGGATTTTTCGATAACAAAGAATGTTGCCGCCATGTTTTTCGGTTTGATTCTGTTGTTCTGGGTGTTCATATCCATCGGAAAAGCTTACCGTGATAATCCTTTAAGCCCTCCCAAAGGATTACAGTCCGTTTTTGAACCCGTCATTATCTTCCTGCGTGACGAAATCATCATACCTTCCATCGGGCCCAAATATGAGCGGTATATGCCTTTTCTTCTTACCATCTTCTTTTTTATTTTGTTTAACAATATTCTGGGACTGATCCCCATTCCTCCCGGAGGTGCAAACCTTACCGGGAATATTGCTGTAACCATGGTTTTGGCACTGTTCACCTTTGTCATTACCACCATCAGCGGTAACCGAAATTACTGGAAACACATTTTCAACACCCCTGGCGTTCCGGTATGGCTGAAACTTCCCATTCCACTCATGCCTTTCGTGGAAACCCTCGGTGTTTTTACAAAACCCCTTGTGTTGATGATTCGTCTTTTTGCCAACATAACTGCCGGCCATTTCATTGTACTGGGTTTCATCAGCCTGATTTATATTTTTGCGCAAATGTCATCGGGACTTGCTTATGGTGTTTCCATAGTATCCATAGCCTTTAATGTCTTTATGACCTTCCTTGAATTATTGGTTGCCTTTATCCAGGCTTTTGTTTTCACCTTTCTATCTGCCATATATTTCGGTATGGCGGTTGAAGAGCATCATCATGAAGCTCATGAACACGCATAAGATCATTATATATTAATTTTAATTATTTATTTATGTTAACAATTATTTTACAAGCAGTAGCTGGAGCTGGTTTAGCCAAGATGGGCGGTGCAATTGGTGCAGGACTTGTAGCAATGGGTGCCGGTTTTGGTATTGGCCGTATCGGTG
>CAYVBH010000244.1:0-6219 GCA_964449015.1 uncultured Bacteroidales bacterium | reverse complement strand
TTTTCGGTATCGCAGACCATGACGGTAGCCCAGCATTTATACGAAGCCGGATGGATCACCTACATGAGGACTGATTCAGTAAATCTTTCAAATACAGCGCTTAAGGCAGCTGAAGAGATCATCGAAAAGGAATTCGGGAAGGATTTTGTACATATCCGGAATTACAAAACAAAAAGCAAGGGGGCCCAGGAGGCGCACGAAGCCATCCGGCCGGCTTACCTGGACAAATCCACTATAGATGGTAATGCAACCGAAAAGAGACTTTACGAGCTGATCTGGAAACGCACGGTGGCTTCGCAAATGAGCGATGCCCGGTTGGAAAAAACCACGGTTACCATTGACGTTTCCGGAAGGAAAGAGAAATTTATTGCCGAAGGTGAAGTGATGAAGTTTGAAGGATTCCTTAAGGTATATCTGGAATCAACGGATGAAGAAGCCGAAGAGGAGGGAGAGGTAAGGCTGCCCAATCTGGAGGTTGGTTTGGTTTTACCTTATGTTCAGATCAGTGCAACGGAGAAATTCACGCATTATCCACCCAGGTTTACCGAGGCAAGTTTGGTTAAAAAGCTCGAGGAGTTGGGTATCGGAAGACCTTCGACTTATGCTCCCACCATATCCACCATTCAGCAAAGGGGTTATGTGATGAAGGAAGAGCGTCCCGGTAAGGAACGCAGGTATCATGTGATCCACCTGGAGAAAGGAAATATTAAGGAAACTGAAAATACGGAAATCACAGGTGCTGAAAAAGGGAAGCTTTTCCCGGACAATATCGGGATGATGGTTAACGACTTTTTGGTCAGTAATTTTGCTGAGATCCTCGATTTTAATTTCACCGCTTCCGTGGAAAAGGAATTCGATGAAATAGCCGAGGGCAAAGCCAACTGGACGGATATGATCAAGCAGTTTTACAAGCCGTTTCATGAAAAAATTGAAGCCTCTCTTGCCAGTAAAGAATATGTGAAGCCGGAACGGATGCTGGGCACAGATCCGGGAACCGGGAAGAATGTTTATGCCCGTTTGGCGCGATTTGGTGCAGTAGCCCAGATTGGGGAAACCAATGGCGAGGAGAAACCCAGGTATGCACAATTGAGGAAAGGGCAAAATATTGAGTCGATTACCCTGCTGGAAGCCCTTGATCTGTTTAAGTTACCGCGCAAGATCGGGTTGTTTGAAGACAAGGAGGTTACTGTGTCCACAGGAAGGTTTGGCCCCTATGTATTGCACAATTCGAAATTTTACTCGCTTAAGAAAGGGGTTGATGATCCTTATACCATTGAGCTGGAAAGGGCCATAGAAATTATGATTGAGAAGCGTGAAAAGGATAAGAACAAAACCATAAGTACCTTTAAAGAAGACAAGGACCTGATGGTTCTCAACGGCAGGTGGGGTCCCTATATCAGTTTCAAAAAGGAAAATTACAAGATACCCAAGGGGACTGATCCCAAATCGCTCAATTATAAAGATTGCATGGAGATTATTGGCAGTGCCCCTGAGAAAAAGAAAAAAAAGAAATAACCCGGTATGAACCTGAACGACTATTTTGAGCCCGTATCGCTGGAGAAACAGGAAGGCTATCCGATAACCGGCAATGCGCTTTTCGGGAGAAATATCAGGGTTCATACGGCCAGCAATCCCATTGATGAAATCAGCGATTATCAGCTGGCCATCATCGGGGTGCCGGAGGATCGCCATTCGCCCAACACCGGATCGGCCGGTTCACCCGACCGGATCAGACAAAAACTTTATGATTTATACAGGGTAAATGACAGATTGAAGATTATTGACCTGGGCAATCTAAAGCAGACGGCAACCCCCGAGGATGCCTATTACGGGATCAGGGATGTGATGACTGATCTGTTGAACAACCAGGTTACGGCAATCGTCATTGGCGGCACGCAGGATATCACGCGGGGAATGTTTATGGCCTATGAACAAAGGACTCCGATGGTCAACCTGGTCAATATTGATTCACGCATTGATCTGGAAGAAGGATCTCAGGCTGGAGTTTCATGGATTTTACCTGTAATTAACAGTCCGAAGCTGTTCCGATTTACCTGCCTGGGTCAGCAGCAATACCTGACCAATCCGGTACATGTTGAGCTGTTGGAAAGAAAAGGATTTGATGTAGTGCGGCTCGGATCGCTTCGTTCCAATCTGTTGATGTCAGAGCCGTTTCTAAGGGATGCCCATTTGGTTAGTTTTGACATAGCGGCCATCAAACAATCCGAGGCCCCGGGTGCACATTTTTCTTCGCCAAACGGTTTACTGGCCGAGGAGGCTTGTCAACTTTCGAGGTTTTCAGGCCTGAGTGACCTGGTCAGTTGTTTCGGTATTTTTGAGGTCAGTGGGGAACACGACAGGAACGGGCAGACAGCACATCTGGCAGCCCAGGCAATCTGGTATTTTATAGAGGGTTATTCCTTAAGAAAAAAGGAAAAACCGGCTCAGAACCACAGCGATTTTAAAGTGTTTATGGTAAATCACCAGGATATGGAACATGCGCTGGTTTTTTATAAAAGCCTGGTTACCGGCAGGTGGTGGATGGAAATACCCGATATGAAATCCGGCGGGCAGTTGCTTGTGGCCTGTTCACAGGAGGAGTATCAGCAGGCTTGCAACCATGAGATTCCCGAAATGTGGTGGAAGGCGTTTCAGCGGATTAATTAGGCTGCTTCAGAGTATTCGTGATACCGGAATTCGGCCTTGATCAGAAAATCTTCAAAAATCTGACCGCTTTCGAGGGCGTCTTCATCCTCAGCTTCGTAATGCCAGTTAACAATCAGTTCCTTAATCGCCTCATTATCGTCCAAAACCCTTAACAATTCAAGAACTTTCTTTGAAGATGCGCTATTCAGGTATTCCAGATTCAGGTCGATTTTAATTACTTCGGTTGTCAGATGTTTTACCCAGGCAATAAGCGGATTATAAAATTTATTGACATCTTCAGGCAATGACCTGCCTTCGATGAGAAGTCTTCCGTCTGATGCAAATCGGACTGCCGGGGTGCTTGTGGTTGGTTCCAGGTTTATGTTTTTCATATTGCTCAAGTATTGTGTTCTGATTCTTCTACGCAAATGCTTTAAATAAGATTGGTAGTTATGACGAATGCACAGAATTGATTGATTATATTCGCTTACCCTGAAATAAACATACCATTAGGACGATTATGCAGGTAATTGACTTGAGCCATGTATTGGAAACAGGCATGCCTGTATTCCCCGGTTCGCCGGCAGCCGTACTTGATCGGATAGCGGCCATTGAAAATGAAGGTTATCATGAAACCCGCATTGTGATTACTTCGCATACGGGAACGCATATCGACTGTGGATTGCATTTTCTGACTGCAGGTTTTGATGCAGCAAATACTGCTGCGGAACGGTTTTTTGGCCGGGGGTTGGTTATTGATTGCAGAAATTTGGGAGGCCGGTCAATCAGTCGCGACTACTTAAAAGGTTACACGGACAAAATCAGGAAGGCGGATTTTGTTCTATTACATACAGCATGGGATCAGTTCTGGGGAAAAGAGGCCTATTTCAGCGGATATCCCTTTCCGGAAAATGAAGCGGCAGCATTTCTTGCTTCTTTTCAACTCAGGGGAGTAGGCATTGATGCCATGAGCCTGGATGAAGCAGATTCTACCCAATACCCCGTGCACCACACCTTGTTGTCATCAGGTATTGTGTTGATAGAAAATCTCACCTGCCTGGAGAAATTACCGGAATCTGGTTTCTATTTCAGTTGTCTTCCGCTGAAGATCAGATCGGGGGATGGCTCACCGGTTCGGGCCGTGGCTATTACAGGCCTGTAGGCTTTAGACCTTTGATTATTGGCTGACCCCAAAAACATGTTCAAGAGAAACACCTATCATAATATATACATTGTCAAGTTTTTTTCGTAATTTTGCACGAATTTACTAACAGTTGAAGAACTCCATGAGAGGAACCAAGGTTCTCTACGTTTCCCAGGAAATTACCCCATATCTTCCGGAATCCGAGATGTCCATCATCGGAAGAAATTTACCACAGGCCATTCAGGAGAAGGGGAGGGAAATCAGAACATTCATGCCCAAATTCGGATGTATCAATGAGCGGAGAAATCAACTTCATGAGGTAATCCGGCTATCCGGGATGAACATCATCATTGATGATACGGATCATCCGCTGATCATCAAGGTGGCTTCCATACAGGCCGCCCGAATGCAGGTTTATTTCATTGACAATGATGATTACTTTCAGCGAAAATCGCTCTTTGGCGATGAAAAAACCATCTTTTTTGAAGATAATGATGAGCGCGCCATATTCTTCGCCCGGGGTGTGCTGGAAACGGTAAAAAAGCTGCAGTGGCCACCGGACATCATCCATTGCCATGGTTGGTTTTCTGCGCTGCTTTCTGTCTATATCAGGAAGCTTTATGATGAAGATCCGGTATTTAAGAATTCAAAGGTAATTCTTTCTTTGTATGATAACGGGTTTGATCACTCATTGAATAAATCATTCAAAAAGAAGCTGCGCTTGGATGGCATTCCTGATGCTGACCTTAAAGTGGTGGAGGATCCCAGCTATGTGAATTACTGCAAGCTTGCGGTGAACATGTCTGATGCCGTGATTTTAGGAAGCAAGGATGTGAATAAAGACGTGATCAAATATGCCGAAAAGGCTAAAAAGCCTGTACTGGCTTATCAGAACAGCGACTCTTATGTAGATGCCTATTCCTTGTTTTATGACCAGGTTCTGAATGGCAGCAAAGGTTAATCTTTAGCAATCTCTAATCTCAAATTATATGTGCGGAATTGTCGGTTATATAGGATATCGCGAAGCATATCCCGTGCTTGTTAATGGATTAAAGCGACTGGAATACCGGGGTTACGATTCTGCCGGGATTGCTGTCCTCGATTCGGTTCCGCAGATATACAAATGCAAAGGAAAGGTTAGTGACCTGGAGAAATTTGCCAAAGGACATGATGTTAAAGGGCATATCGGTATGGGTCAGACCCGGTGGGCTACACATGGTGAGCCTAATGACATCAATGCGCATCCGCACAAATCGTTTAACGACAAATTTGTACTGATTCACAATGGAATCATTGAAAATTATGCCACACTGAAGGAGCGACTGATCAACAGAGGTTATGGATTTGTCAGCCAGACGGATTCGGAAGTGCTTGTGAACCTGATCGAATACCTTTATCTGAAGGGTGGGGTAAGTGCCGAGGTTGCTGTGAGGCTTGCCTTAAGCAAGGTTGAAGGAGCCTATGGCATTGTGGTGATGTGCTCAGATGAACCCGACAAACTGATCGCAGCAAGAAAAGGAAGTCCGCTGGTTATCGGCGTAGGAAACGACGAGTATTTCCTGGCATCCGATGCCACCCCGATAGTTGAATACACAAAAAGTGTAATTTACCTAAGCGACCAAAATGTGGCCGTGATCACCAAAAATGAATTGGTATTAAAGACTTTGAAGAACATACCGCTAACACCTGAAATCAAGCAGCTCGACCTGGACATCGGAGAGATCGACAAAGGCGGGTATGCGCATTTTATGTTAAAGGAAATATTTGAGCAGCCCCGTTCCATTCATGACACATTCCGGGGCAGGGTATCATCAGAGGGCAGTGAGCTGCATTTGGGCGGATTGTTCCAGGTGCTTCCCAAACTGGTTGAGGCTAAACGGATTGTTATCATTGGATGTGGTACATCATGGCATGCCGGACTTGTTGGAGAGTACCTCTTTGAAGATCTGGCCAGGATATCGGTAGAAGTTGAATATGCTTCCGAATTCAGGTACCGCAATCCGATCATCAATCCCGGTGATGTGGTTATTGCCATCAGCCAGAGCGGTGAAACTGCGGATACCCTTGCGGCAATCCGCCTGGCTAAAGAGTCAGGTGCATTGGTGCTGGGCATATGCAATGTTGTGGGTTCCAGCATACCGAGGGAAACCGATGCCGGAGTTTATACACATGCCGGGCCTGAAATTGGGGTTGCTTCTACCAAAGCCTTTACAGCCCAGGTTACGGTGCTGGCCATGATGGCCATTTTGATTGGCAGAGAAAAAAAGGTGCTTACGGAAGAACAATACAGACATTACATTAAGGAACTGAATGCTGTTCCTGGGAAAATTGAAAGTATCCTGAAGCAGGATGAAGAGATCAGGAAGATGGCCGAGATGTATCAGGATGTCAACAATTTTCTTTACCTGGGCAGGGGTTATTTGTTCCCG
>CAYVBH010000243.1:0-6223 GCA_964449015.1 uncultured Bacteroidales bacterium | reverse complement strand
TCACCGGCCGTGAATATGCTCCTTTTAAATATTACGGTGCTGCTGATGCTGAAAATATCATCATCGCTATGGGTTCTGTTACCGAAACCGTTCGTGAAGTTGTGGATTACCTGAATGCAAAAGGTTCAAAGCTGGGTGTGGTTGTTGTTCACCTCTACCGTCCTTTCTCCACAGATTATCTGTTAAAGGTCATCCCTAAAACCGTTAAGAAAATCACCGTTTTGGAAAAAACCAAGGAACCGGGTGCCAATGGAGATCCGCTTTATCTTGATGTTAAGGACGTATTTTATAACAGGCCCAATGCTCCGGTTATCTTTGGAGGCCGTTGTGGTCTGAGCTCAAAAGACGTGACACCGGTACAGATTGTTACGGTGTTTGAAAACATGGAATCGAATCAACCCAAAATGCATTTCACGGTTGGTATTGATGATGACGTAACCCATCTTTCACTGCCTGTAAAACAAGAGATCAGCATTTCGAAAAAAGGAACCTTCGAAGCTAAATTTTACGGACTTGGTTCTGATGGAACAGTCGGGGCCAACAAAAACTCAATTAAGATCATTGGTGACTCCACTGACAAATATGCTCAGGCTTATTTTGCATACGATTCAAAGAAATCGGGAGGGGTAACCACCTCACACCTGCGCTTTGGTGATGAGCCTATCCTCTCACCATACCTGGTTTGCACTCCTGACTTTGTGGCTTGTCATGTTCCTTCTTACATCAGCAAATATGATATGCTGCGCGGCATTAAAAAAGGCGGTACCTTCCTGTTGAATAGCATCTGGGATGTTGAGGAAACCAAGAAACAGCTTCCCGATACGCTCAAGAAAACCCTTGCTGAAAAGGAAGTCAATTTCTATATAATCAATGCTACTAAGATTGCTGAAGAAATTGGTTTGGGCAACCGCACCAACACCATCATGCAGTCAGCTTTCTTTAAAATTGCCAATGTGATTCCTTTTGAAGATGCAATGGCTCAGATGAAGAAAGCTGTTATCAAATCATTCAGCCGCAAGGGTGAAGATATTGTGAACATGAACATCGCGTCTATTGAGCGTGGCAGCCATGTGATCAAGGTTGAGGTTCCCAAAGAATGGGCCAAACTTGAAATCAAGCCTAAAAAGGATACCCGCAACATTCCCGATTTTATGAAAAATGTTGCTGAGCCCATGAATGCACTTGTAGGTGATGATCTTAAAGTCAGCGCTTTCAAGGGCCGCGAAGATGGTACATTCCCTGCTGGTTTAACTGTTTATGAAAAACGGGGTATTGCAGTAAATGTTCCGGAATGGGATTCCACCAAATGTATCCAGTGCAACCAGTGCTCTTTTGTTTGCCCTCATGCTGCTATCAGACCGTTCCTGCTGAATGAGGAAGAACTGAAGAATGCTCCTGCAGGAACCGTAACCATTAAAGCCAATGGAAAAGGTTTCGAAGGTCTCCAGTTCCGTGTTCAGGTAAGCCCCCTCGATTGTACCGGTTGCGGTGTTTGCACCGAAACCTGCCCTGCAAAAGAAAAGGCTATTGTTATGAAGCCCCTGGGTACTCAATCAGCAGAAATCGGGCGCTTCGATTATATGTATGAAAAGGTTTCCAACAAAGCCCACCTTGTTGAGATTGACAAGTCAGTAAAAAACAGTCAGTTTGCCCTGCCTCTGTTCCAATTCTCCGGCGCATGCGGAGGTTGCGGTGAAACTCCTTATATCAAACTCATTACCCAACTGTTCGGCGACCGGATGATGGTGGCCAATGCAACAGGTTGTACCTCCATCTATGGCGGTTCAGCTCCCTCTACTCCTTATACAGCTAATAAGGAAGGCAAGGGTCCTGCATGGGCAAATTCACTTTTCGAAGACAATGCTGAATATGGTCTTGGCATGGCTGTCGGCAGTGATAAAATGAGAAGCCGCATCGTGCGTTTGATGCAGAGTGCCATTGAATCCAATCCGGGTTTGTCAGCACAGACCATTGAAACTTTCAGGGAATGGCTTGATTCAAAAGACAATGCCCAGGCCTCCAAAGCAGCTTCTTCCAAGGTGGTTGAATCCCTTTCCAAAGAAAAGAATCCTTTGGCTAAGGAAATTCTCGATCTGCAACAGTATCTGATTAAAAAGTCAATCTGGATCTTCGGTGGTGACGGCTGGGCTTATGATATCGGTTACGGCGGACTCGATCATGTACTGGCTTCAGGTCAGGATGTTAATGTTCTGGTTCAGGATACTGAAGTTTACTCCAATACCGGAGGTCAGGCTTCCAAATCAACTCCTATCGGAGCTGTGGCCAAATTTGCCGCTGCCGGTAAACGCGTACGGAAGAAAGACCTGGGTGCTATGGCCATGACCTATGGATACGTATATGTGGCACAGGTTGCTATGGGCGCCAGCCAAAACCAATTTCTGAAAGCCATCCGCGAAGCTGAAGCTTATCCCGGACCTTCCCTGATCATTGCTTATGCCCCCTGTATTAACCATGGTTTGCACAGTGGCATGCACAAATCACAGGAAGAACAGAAACGCGCAGTAGACTCGGGTTACTGGCACCTGTGGAGGTACAACCCGCTGAATGAGAAGGAAGGAAAGAATCCTTTCGAACTTGATTCAAAGGAACCCGACTGGAGTAAATTCCAGGAATTCCTGAACAGCGAGGTGCGTTATACTTCCCTGAAGAAGGCTTTCCCCAAAGACGCTGTGGAATTGTTCCAGGCTGCAGAAGAAAATGCCAAATGGCGGTTTAACAGCTACAAACGCTTGGCTGCCATGGATTTCTCCGCGCAGGCAAAATAATGATTTGAATTTTTGTATACATTGTTGTAGAGACGCATTATTATGCGTCTCTACGCATTTTAATTGGTAAACGAAATGGGACGAATCATTGCCCTGGATTATGGCCAGAAACGAACGGGGATTGCGGTCACCGATCCGTTGCAGATTATTGCCAACAGCCTCGAAACTGTTCGTTCAGCAGATGTTATTGCATTTCTGAAACAATATACCGAAAAGGAAAAAGTAGATGCCTTTGTTGTGGGCTACCCCCGTCAAATGAACAATACCCCGTCTGAATCTGTTAAATATATTGATCCGTTCATTGCATTATTGAATAAAACATTTCCCGGTAAGGAAGTGTTTTTAATGGATGAACGGTTTACTTCAAAAATAGCAGTGCAAACCATGATTGCAGGTGGTGTAAAAAAGAAAGACAGACAAGATAAAGGATTGATCGATGCCATCAGTGCAACCATCATACTCCAGTCATACCTGGAATACAGGAGTAATTTTCCGGTATAGCATATTCTGCTTATCTTTGTTTCAATTATCAAATTACCGAATTTTCAAATTCTCAAATTAGAAATGATTTATCCGATTGTCGTATACGGTTCCCCAATTCTCCGGCAAATAGCCAAAGAAATTCCTGCCGATTATCCCAATCTGAAGGCGTTGATTTCCGACATGTTCGATACCATGTACAAATCCGACGGAATGGGACTGGCGGCACCCCAGATAGGTAAATCAATCCGGATATTCGTAGTGGATGCCACTTCGCTGGCCGATGAGGACCCTTCACTGGCAGATTTTAAAAAAGCCTTCATCAACGCCAAACTTACCTTACTTGGCGAAGAGACAATGGTGATGAATGAGGGCTGTTTAAGCCTTCCTAAAATTCGTGAAGATGTGGAACGGAAAAATAAGGTGAGAATTACCTACTACGATGAAAACTGGAATTTTCACGATGAAGAATACGAGGGACTTAAAGCCAGAGTCATCCAGCACGAATACGATCATCTCGACGGCGTGCTCTTTATTGATAAAATCAATGTGTTAAAAAGAAAATTACTGAAAGGCAAGTTGAATGACATTACCAAATGCCAGGTTGATGTACCTTATAAAATTAGAGTAATAAAATAAGCGTAGTCCTATGGCTACGCTCATTACATTAGGACGCTCTTATAGAGCCCTTTTTTTGTAAATCAGATCGATAACCTTCAGGTTCATGACGTAGACGTATGCCCCGGCAGGGGCATCAGGTCGGTAGAAATTGCTTCATCGTATATCGGTTCCGCCCCGGCCGGGGCGGGAGGTTCTGATGCATATTCTGACTTCTACCGACATCCCGCACTCACGGCGCGGTTTATTGTTTTACACATGATACATGTGACCCCTTATACAACCGGATATTTCCTGATAATCTGTTCTGATTTCAAAAGAAGATCAATGTACTGTGCACGTTTGTATACAAACGGGTCATTCAGGTTCTTGTTTGAAAGTTTTCCGCGGAAATCACCCAGCTTTTTGTAGTTTTTTAACTCCATCCAGTTGTCAAGATCCTTTAACATGGTTGCGATGTTCTCAACCTTGTTTTTGTAAATGGTGCTGACTACCTGAACACAATCGGCACCAACAAGTATCATCTTGGCTACATCTGTGCCACTGAATATACCTGTACTGGCGCAAAGTGAACCGGCAATGGTGTCGTGAAGCAATCCTGTGAAACGAAGACTCAATTTATTGTCTTCGGGACTACTCAAATTAAAAGGAGAATAATGTTCCTGTTTGTCAATATCAATATCAGGCTGGAAAAGCCGGTTAAATAAAACGAATCCGTTCACCCCCAGTTTGTCCATTTGTGAAACCACATTCAGGGGATTTGCATAAAACGGACTCAATTTGACACTAATGGGTAATTTTACCTGTGACTTAACAGCTTTCAGAATTTCCAATTGCTGGTTTTTGACATCTCTTCCGTCCGTTTCGGTGTCACGGGGAATATAAAAGAAATTAAATTCAAGTGCGTCAACTCCTGTATTTTGTAGCAGCTTTGAATATTCAATCCATGATTCTGTGTAAATGGCATTCAAACTGGCTATCACAGGTATCTTTACGGTTTCCTTAACCCTTCTCAGGTTAACAAGATGCTCTTCTGGTCCGGCATGTTTAATGGCAGGGAAGAGCTTCACCATTTCGGCATTCCGCTCATTATATTCCTCCAGTTCGTCATCCATTTGTGCTGATTCAAGCTGTATCTGTTCTTCAAAGAGTGATTTGTAAACTATGGCCGCAGCACCTGCCTGTTCAGCTCTTTTTACATTGTCTATTTTGGTGACTAAATTACAGGCACCAACAATTACAGGGTTTTTCAGTTCAATCCCCAAGTACTTTGTCTTAAGATCAGCCATGCTTTTATATTTAATTGGTTATTTCACTTAAGTTAAGTCGCTTACCAAATTTATGAATTTATACCCATTCATCCTTGAAGTAATTGTTAAAAATATAGATTTGGCAGATTATTTTTAATTGACGTTAAAATGAAGTAATTTTCATTAAGCGTAATCGTTAAAGCTCTGGTTATATGAAATCATCCTTGCTGCCGGGAAGAAGTCCCTTTGCCAGGTTACTTGTATTTTTTGCGCTTGGTTTAATAACAACCGGTTTTTTTTCTGTCGGTCCAAACTCATTTGCATCAGTATTCACTGTGGCTGCAATTCTTTTACTTTTAATCGGTTTCATCTATACCGACCGGTATCCGGGTTACCATACCAGCTGGTTGTCAGGCCTGATAGTTGCTATTGTTCTTTTCATTGCAGGTGCGGCCGTAATGGGTATTTACCATGATATTTCCTTACGGCATTCCATATTAGGTTATGATTCAGGGTTTTATGTTTTTGATATTACAGATCCTCCGGAAATCACTGAGAAATCAGTAAGGGCGCATGCGGTTATGAAAATTAGCAGTGTGAATGGATTGGAGAAACGGGAACACAGAAAGGTTATTCTTAATTTTTCTAAAGACTCTTCTTCCATAAGTCTCAAGCCCGGGTGTCGGGTTGCTGCTGCAACCAGGCTCACGGCAATTTCACCACCATCAAATCCATATGAATTTGACTATAAGGCCTATCTGGCTGCCAGAGGTATTCACCATCAGGCCTTTGTAAAGCCGGATCAGTGGAAACTGGTTGATTACAATGCCAGGAGATCCGTCAGCATATTTGCCGGCACACTGCAAATGCAACTTTTATCGAAATATCAGTCGCTTGGTCTGAATAAGACGCTGTACAGTTTGCTTGCTGCCATAACCCTGGGATACAAGAATGATCTGGAAGCGCATACAAAACAGGTTTTTTCGCAGGCAGGTGTGATGCATGTAATGGCTCTATCGGGTTTTAATGTAGCAGTAATTGCATTTGCCCTGAACTACCTGCTTTTTTTTCTTGCCAGAAACAGAGCCG
>CAYVBH010000242.1:0-6255 GCA_964449015.1 uncultured Bacteroidales bacterium | reverse complement strand
TCGATAAAATCTATGTGGATTTCAATCAGAATGTAAAGAAAGGACAGGTATTGGCCCAGCTTGACAAAAAGCAACTTCAGGCCCAGTGGGAGCAGAGTGAGTCAAGTTTAAGACTTGCTGAAGCACAGCTGGCATACCAGGAGGCTACTTACAAGCGGCTCAAAGCATTGTATGAAAAGAAACTGATTGCACAGGCAGAGTATGATCAGGCTGTTTATAATTATGCAAACGCAAAGTCTTCTGTTACAAATGCAAAGAAATCGCATGAAAGAAACGAGACAAATCTTAATTATGCCACCATTACTTCACCCATTGACGGTGTGGTTTTAAATCGGGCTGTGGAAGAAGGTCAGACGGTTGCCGCCAGCTTTAGCACGCCTACATTGTTTACCATTGTGAACGATCTCACCCAGATGGAAGTTGAAGCCAG
The DNA here is from genome assembly GCA_964449015.1 of uncultured Bacteroidales bacterium. Classification (GTDB taxonomy): domain Bacteria; phylum Bacteroidota; class Bacteroidia; order Bacteroidales; family UBA10428; genus UBA5072. Next base: position 5,825 of record CAYVBH010000242.1, on the reverse strand, counting down.
CGTAGATGAGGCTGACATCGGAAAAGTACATGAGGGTCAACGTGTTGAATTTTCAGTGGATTCATACTCCGATATGAAATTCGACGGGAAGGTATCCGAAGTGAGGTTACAACCAACCACTACCAATAATGTAGTAACATACGCTGTTATTTTAACTGCACCAAATCCCGAAAAAAAATTGATGCCGGGTATGACCGCAGATGCCATAATTTATGTTGAAGAAAAAGACAGCGTGTTAATGCTTGCCGGTAAAGGCACCCGTTTTACACCTGATATGGCATACATGCAAAAGCAAATGCAAAAAATGATGAAAGATATGCCTGAGGGTTCCATGCCGAAGGGTGGATTTTCGGGCCAACAACCCCAGGGAACTCCTGGAGGTGCAAGTAATGCAGGCGCAGCAGCAGGTGGCCAGGGTCCTAATAACGGTTCATTCTCAGGTTTTCCGCAGGGGGGCTTCGGAGCGTCAATGCCCGACGGTATGAAAATGGTTTGGACTAAAGATGAAAAGGGAGGGTTAAAGCCAAAACCCATTACAGTTGGAATTGACAACGGATCATATGTTGAGATTATATCAGGTCTGAATGAAGGTGATGAAGTTGTGGTATCCATGAGTGATGGTTCAAAAAAGGAAAGTTCAAGAGCCGCACAGGGTCCTCGTGGTCCATTTCCCTTCTAAAATAAGGGTTTAACAAATAACAATAATCTGGATCATGGATAAAACAATTATAAAAATAACCGGGCTCAAAAAGGACTATCACATTGGAGAAGTTACTGTTCATGCCTTGCGTGGAGTTGATATGAGTATTACCGAGGGTGAGTTTGTGGCAGTGATGGGTATGAGCGGATCAGGTAAATCGACCATGTTGAATATTTTGGGTTGCCTTGATGTGCCTACAAAGGGAGAGTACCTTCTGGACGGTGTTGATGTCAGAACACTGACCAAAGACCAACTCGCCCGATTAAGAAATCAGAAACTTGGTTTTGTCTTTCAGGCATATAACCTGCTGCCACGAACTACCGCACTGGAAAACGTTGAACTGCCTCTTTTCTATAATTCTAAAATTAAGTCAAAAGAAAGAAAAGAACGTGCACTTCATGCACTTGAAGCAGTTGGATTGGCCGAGCGTATGCATCATATGCCCAATCAACTTTCAGGTGGACAGCAGCAAAGAGTTGCCATTGCACGATCATTGGTTAATGATCCGGTGATGATCCTGGCTGATGAACCAACCGGAAACCTGGATACACGCACCTCTTTCGAGATTATGGAGCTGTTTCAGGACCTAAACGAGCGGGGAAGAACCATTGTTTATGTTACTCATGAACCTGATATCGCCAGGTTTGCCACACGTAACGTTGTTTTCCGTGACGGTCTTATTCAGCGTGAAAACGCGGTGACTGAACGCATGTTTGCAAAAGACCTTCTTAAGAACATGCCAGTTGAAAACATTGAAGAATTTGACATTAAGTAAATCCAATGACATGAGTTTTTCTAATTTAATCAAGATAGCAGTTAGAGCTTTGGTAAGAAACCGGTTAAGAGCCATACTTACCATGCTCGGTATTATAATAGGCGTTGCCTCTGTGATTGCTATGTTAGCCCTTGGAGAAGGTTCCAAGCGAAGCATGCAACAGGAAATGTCGGAAATGGGTACCAATATGCTGATGGTAATGCCAAATTTTCAACGCCGTGGTGGTGTCAGTCTCGGGAGTTCAAGTTCAACGGCAATGAAAATGAGTGATGTGGAAGCGCTCCGAAATGAAGCAACTTACCTGTCAGCGGTTTCACCTGAGATAAGGGCAAGCGGTCAGGTTATTTACAGTAATCAGAATACGCAGACCACTATTTACGGAGTTAGTGAGGAATACATGGAGATCAGAAAACTCGAAATTTCCAGCGGCAGAATTTTTAATGCACAAGAGATCAAAAGCATGTCAAAGGTTTGCATATTGGGGCAGACCGTTATCGAGAATCTTTTTGGGCAAGGATTTGATCCGGTTGGATTTAGCATCCGAATAAAAAACATCCCTTTTGAGATTATTGGTACAATTAAAGATAAAGGAGAAAGTGGTATGGGCCAGGATCAGGATGACCTTATCATTGCTCCTTATACCACCGTTCAACGCCGACTTGCGGCAGTTGATTATTTAAACGGTATATATGCATCGGCCGTAAGTGAAGATAAATCTACTGAGGCTATTACCGAAATGGAAGAAATACTTCGCAGAACACACAAGTTGAAAGAATCTGATCAGAATGATTTCAGAGTTATGTCGCAATCGGAAATGATGGAAACAATGTCATCAATTACAGACATAATGACTATTCTTCTTGGTGCCATTGCAGGTATTTCATTGCTGGTTGGCGGAATCGGCATCATGAACATCATGTTTGTTTCAGTGACGGAAAGAACCAGGGAAATCGGTTTACGTATGTCAATTGGTGGACGAAGCCAGGATATTCTTAGACAATTCCTTGTTGAATCCATAATTTTAAGCATACTGGGGGGGCTTTTGGGAATAATACTGGGCTATTTGATTGCCAAAGGGGCCGGATCTTTGTTGGACACTCCGGCGTATGTTCAGTCAAAAGCTGTTCTTCTGGCATTTATTGTATGCTTTGTCATTGGAGTATTTTTTGGCTGGTATCCGGCACGGAAAGCTTCTAACCTGAGCCCGATTGAAGCACTCAGATATGAATAATATTTTTCGCTATGATGTTTAAAATACAGGGGATTAAGATGCAGGTTCTGTTGCACCTGACAGCATGGGCAATTATTTTTGGACTTCCCCTGTATTTTTTCTATAGATGGAATGTCCCCCGTGGGGGAATCTATCTTTTTTATATCAATACCATAATCAATGCCATTGTTTTTTATACCAATTTTTTGGTATTGATTCCGCGTTTGTTTCTGAAAAAGAAAAGAATAAGTTATTACCTGTCTGCCTTGTTGCTGGCCATCTTGTTTTTATTTGTATCGATTAAGGCAAACAATCTGACCTTTGAACATCGGTATAGCAATGGCCCTCGTGAACCAATTCGTCGTGAATCACCGGAGAACCGTTTTAACCGCCATCCTCCGCAGAGAGCACCACGCTTATTAGGGTTGCCGTACAATCCCTGGCACATTTACTCTTATTCCTTAAACGTGCTGTTCTTTACCATATTTCCGCTTGGTTTAAGAGTGCTCGAACGCCATTCACAAATTGAAAAGAGACAGAAAGAACTGGAAAAAGAAAAACTGAATTCCGAACTGGCATTCCTGAAAAATCAAATCAGCCCGCATTTCTTTTTCAATACTTTGAATAACATTTATTCACTTATTGAGATCAATAAGGAGGATTCCCAGAATGCTGTGTTGAAGTTGTCGCGAATGATGCGCTACCTGCTTTATGAATCAGAAGAAGGTGAAACCAGGTTAAGCAACGAAATCGAATTCATGAACAATTATGTTGATCTGATGAAACTTCGAATATCAGAGAAGGTGAAGCTTAGTGTTTTGTTTCCGGTTGAATATGAAGATATTGCCGTACCGCCTTTGCTGTTTATTTCCATAATTGAAAATGCATTTAAGCATGGGATCAGTTACCGGGAAAAATCTTTTATTGATATTGAAATGGCAGTTTCAAAAGAAATGATTAACTTCAGTTGTACAAACAGCATGTTCAGAAACGGGGATGAAAAACGCGATTCAAATTCAGGTATCGGATTGGAAAACCTTAGAAAAAGGTTGAAACTTCTTTTTCCTGAAAAACATGAATTTTCAATAAATCAAACCGAATCATCCTTTCATGTGCTCGTAAAAATTTTTCTGACTAAAACCTGACCACATGATCAGTACAATTGCCATTGATGACGAACCCCTGGCCTTGCAGTTGATGGCAGGGTATATCGAGAAAACACCCGGGCTCGATCTGGTAGGGAAGTTTGATAATCCGCTGGACGCGGTGGAATTCATGGCAGATAACTCAGTAGATCTCATATTTGTTGATATTCAGATGCCCGATCTGAATGGTATTGAATTTGCACGTAGCATCAAAAAGGGTCCCAAGGTAGTCTTTACTACTGCCTTTGAAAAATATGCCCTTGAAGGTTTTAAGCTCGAGGTTGTGGATTACCTTCTGAAACCATTCAGCTATGAAGAGTTTTTCATTGCTGTGCAAAAAGCACTCAGGTTGATCAAACTTGAGAGAAAAGACGATACTAATCAAATCGAGGCGAACAATGAATTTTTGTTTCTGAAATCAGAATATAAAATCAGGAGGATTAATTTCAATGATATTCTTTACATTGAAGGATTAAAAGATTATGTAAAAGTTTATGTGAAGAATGATATCAAACCCATTCTTTCACTCACTTCGCTCAAACAGCTGGAAGCCAAGCTTCCTGACGAAACATTTATGCGGGTCCACAGGTCTTTTATTGTGAACCTGGCAAAAATTGATACTATTGAAAGAAGCCGGATTGTGTTTGGAAAAGTGTATATACCGGTTAGTGATCAGTACAAAGAGAAATTTCAGGAATTTGTAACTAAAAACTTCCTATAAACTTCACTTCCTGAGGTAGTGCAACGATGGCAGATCCCTTAAAATGGAAGCGCTTGTTTCTGCTGTGATATCACGCTGCGGATTGGCGAGCAATTCATACCCAACCATAAATTTTTTCACGGTAGCCGATCTGAGAAGAGGAGGGTAGAAGTGCATATGTAACTGGCATTCTTCATGAACCTTACCATCGGTAGGTGACTGGTGAATACCGGCTGAATAAGGAAACGATGTATTAAAGAGATTATCATATTTCATCGTGGTTATGCCCAGTGCATCTGCAAACCAGGATATTTCGGATTCAGTGAATTGCAGTATGTGCTGGATATGTCTTTTGGGAAGTATCATTACTTCATAGGGCCACACTGCCCAAAAAGGAACCAAAACAACGAATCCTTCGTTTTCGTAAATGATCCTTTCTTTCTTCTTCAACTCAAGTTGAAGATAATCGAGTAACATCACCGAATTGTGCTGCATAAAATATTTTTGCTGCTGATCCAGTTCCTTCGCTGGTTCGCCGGGTATGGTCTCCTGTGCCCAAATCTGACCGTGCGGGTGGGGATTGCTGCAGCCCATGATCTCTCCTTTGTTTTCAAATATCTGAACATGATTAATAAAGGGGAGCGACCCCAGGTTTTTGTATTCTTCCATCCAGGCTTTCACCACACCCTCAAGTTCACCCTGACTCATTTCAGCAAGTGTGAGGTCATGCCGGGGAGAAAAACAGACTACTTTGCAGATACCCCTTTCGGAACGGCCAACAAGAAGACCGGATTCGCCGGTTTCAAAATCAGGGATCACGTCGATCAGGGAGCTGAAATCATTTACAAATATATAAGTCGACTTGTAATCAGGATTGACCGTGCCATTGGCACGGGTATTCCCGGGGCACAGGTAACATGAGGGATCGTGTTCAATTGACTTTTTCGGTTGCTTTTCTTCTTCGTGTCCCTGCCAGGGCCTTTTGGTGCGGTGCGGTGCAACCAAAACCCATTCACCTGTCAGTATGTTGAGCCTGCGATGGGTATACTGCTGTAACATATTCTTCATTCAAGATAATGCTAATAGTTTTCTATCGTATTAAACCAGTTTATCGTCATCACTCCCCAGGGTATCAATCCGGTTTCATGTGTGTGCCCATCCAGTGGGATATATTGTATTTTTGCCGTGCTCACTCCGGCATCAATAAAGTCTTCATATAGTTCCGATGATTGCCCCGGAGGTACATTATTGTCAATAGTGCCATGATATAGTCTTAATGCGGTTTGCGTATTCCA
>CAYVBH010000241.1:0-6269 GCA_964449015.1 uncultured Bacteroidales bacterium | reverse complement strand
ATGCCATTATTCCCATGAGTTACAAGTACTCATTCCTCACTGTTGAGGATTATGAAAACATGTACGATGATGACAGCAATTCCTGATCAGGATGAACAAAATATGTGAACGATCAGGGCTATTCTGATTGAATCCTGTTGTGCGGGACTCTTCAGTCAGTATTGTTTTTCTATCTGTCCATTGTGCCGATCAGGAATAAAAGTCGTAATTTTATTATCATGATCCTGATCAGGAGATAATTTGTATTCATTATCAATACTATACGTTATGGCAGATTTCCACATCAACAAAGTCCCGACATTTTCCCTGCTGCAGCATGAAACCTGCCGGGAAATGGAAGCTAAGGTGCTGAAAGCTTCCGAGAAAATACCGGTTGGTATTTTAATACCTGCGCTTTACAGTGATCTTTCAGGCGATGCTATGCAAAATATCATCCGGGTAATTCAGGAAGTAAAATATGTCAGTAAAGTATATATTTCGCTTGACCGTGCTGATTGCAATGAATATGAAAACGCTAAGAAAATTGTTGCACCGCTGGGCAAGAGGGCATCGCTTGTATGGAATGATAAGCCCGAAGTGCAATCTGTTATTGACCGCATTGAAAAACAACTTCCTTTGGGCAGCCGTGGCAAAGGCAGGGCCGTATGGACATCCCTTGGATATATCATAGGAAAAGCTGAGGTATCGGCTATCGCTTTCCACGATGCCGATATCCTTACCTATGACAGGGATTTTCTTACCAGGTTGCTATTTCCGCTCATGTATCTGCGGTTTCAGTTTGTGAAAGGATATTATGTCAGGTATGACAGGAAACTTTTCGGACGGGTAACGCGTCTTTTCTACTTTCCTCTCGTGCGCACCCTGAAAGACATGTTTGGAAGTACTGATTTCCTCGATTACATGGGTGATTTCAGGTATCCGCTTTCAGGTGAGTTTGCTACCTATACCAGCCAGGCGCGGATGATTCAGTTTCCTTCGGATTGGGGTATTGAGGTTGGTTTACTGGGAGAAATATTCCGTTTGGTTCGGGAATCAAGGATTTGCCAGATTGAGCTGACAAGCCGTTATGATCACAAACACCAGCATGTTGGTTCGGCCAATGAGAGGGGCCTTTACAAAATGGCCTCGGATATTGCCCGAACTTTTTTTACACATCTGGCAAGTAACGGAGTTATGTTGAATTCAGAGGTTTTCAGAACGGTCAGGCTGACCTATCTGAAACATGCCCGGGAGATGGTCGGCATATACGAGTCATTGGCCGAAATGCATGACTCAAGAATTTCCTTTGATTTTCATGAGGAACTCAAAACAGTTGAAACTTTTGCCAAGGCCATTGATTCAGGAGTTTTGGATTTCTGCGATCAGCATTTCGGATCGCCCCTGATACCCGATTGGAAAAGGGTTGAGTCAGCCATTGACGGCATCCTGAACGACCTGGTGGCAGCAGTTGAGTTGTCCTGATTCAGATATATCTCTGAACTTTGCAGCTGTTCCGGAGCATTTTTTTTTTACTCCTTTCTTTATTATTTTTAACCAGTTTTTAAAACCAACACGATTGAAGAAATTTGTCATTTTTCTAGTATTTGCACAGGTAATTCTGTTCATATCACACCCGGTCTTGTCTCAATTTCAACCTGCAGAAGTTGTAAGATCCCAGGAAAAGACCATTGTTAACGGAAAAGTCTATTATATTCATACGGTTCAAAAGAATCAGACACTCTACTCCATCAGCAAGGCCTATGATGTAACCCAGGAGGAGATTAAAGCTGCAAATCCACAGGTAGATGTCATCAACCTGACCGAAGGAATTGCGATCAGAATACCTGAATCTGCAAGCAGAATTGCGGTTGCCTATCCTGAAAACCGGGAGGATTTCTATGCACACAAAATTAAAAAAGGACAAACAGTATATTCCCTGTCAAAGAAGTACGACGTACCTGAGGCTGTTATATACCATTACAATCCATGGGCAAAAGAGGGTATCCGGCCCGATCAAACAATTTGGATCCCCAAAAAGCGTGAGATGTTTGACATCTCTCAAACGACAGAAGTTAGCGATCTTTTCTATTATTATACAGCGAAAGAAAAAGATACTTTATATTCCATTGCCCGTTCATACAATGTGGGTGTTGTTGACATAATCAATGCAAACCCGGATCTTCGCAATGGGCTTAAAGCCGGACAGGTGCTGAAAATTCCGAAAGTTGTTCAATTACAGGATGATATTGCTTCTCAAACGGATACTCTTTTAGAACCTGAACAACCTTGTATTGCTCCCAGCCAACCTGTAACCTATAATGTTGCGCTGATGCTTCCGTTTTTTGCCAATATTTCTGTGGAAGAGCCAAAAGATTCCCTCTCGGAGGAAGATGCATACATCTCCACGTACCGTCAACAGGGTCTCAGGGGAGGTGACTTTGCAGAATTCTATGAGGGGTTCATGCTTGCGCTTGATTCCATGAAAAAAGCAGGTATGTCGGTAACTCTTCATGTATATGATACAGAAAGGGATACTGTTAAGGTTAAGAAAATTGTTCGTGAATTGTCACTGATTCATCCCGATCTGATCATTGGTCCGGTGTTTTCCGAAGATGTTAGTATCGCCGGCCGGTTTGCCCGATATGAGGAGATTCAACTGGTTTCACCTCTGTCTGTGAAACCTGAACTGGTTAACAACAACCAGAATATCATTCAGGTTGTGCCATCTAAGCCACATGAGGGTTATGCCCTGGCCAATTATTTGAAACAGCTGAATAAGGGACGTTTTATTTTAGTCAGAGGCACGGACAGCCTTTCCATGAAAAACAGCTGGCGATTCAAGAAGTATTTCATGGATAATGCTCCGGCGGATATCTCAGGCCAACCTTTGCATTTCGCTGATTATGTTTTAAAGGACAGTTTGATGCGTGTTTTGCATAAAATTCTAAGCAAGGAAGAAGAGAATTATATCCTGGTTTTTTCAGATCATGAGCCGGATGTAAGCAAGCTTGTGTCAAGGCTTTATTTGCTTTCAGACGTTTACCCCATCAGGTTGGTTGGCTTGCCTTCATGGCAGGTATGGAAATCCATTGACTGGATTCAATTACATGGATTGCAATTGCAGTTGATCTCTCCTTTTTATGTGGATTATTCATCTCCTCTTACCCGGAAATTCTTGTCGAAATCGCGTTCAAAATTGGGCTATGAGCCATATGAGATTAAAAGCCAGGGCTATAACTTTACCATGCTGGGATATGATATCGGGTTGTATTTTCTTTCAGCGTTGAAGCAATATGGAAGGAACTTCGGCAATTGCATCAATCAGGTAGATGTGGATCAGCTGCTCACCCGGTTTCATTTTCAGAAAACAGAAGCAGGGGGATATGTCAATACGAATTTTAGCATTATTCAATACGGTGAGGATTTCTCTGTTGAAAAGAAGGCTGTTTTTTCGGGAGATATGGTCACTCCGCCGGTTAGTATTCCTACTCCGCCTGTGAGATCACCCGATACCGCGTTACCTCCACTTCCGATTATGCCTCCGGTTGAACAGTAAGCATGCTTATTTGACATTGAGGTTGCATGTCTACAAACTCCGTAACATGATGTCAGCGTGTTTCTTCATTTCGTTAACCCGTTTTATGTACCGGTCAACGTCAAATTTGCGTTCACAACCTGCCCTGTTCATAAACCTGATTTTGCCAAATACTTCACGCTCTCCCCAGGCCCTGTCGTGCACGCCCCCGATTGACCATGCGCAACCGGCATAGCCGTTCGGGTCGCGTCCGTCGAGCTGGTACCTGTCGTTCAGGTAAACTGCAGCGGCCAATGCTTCTTCGGGATTGGCAGACCATTCCAAAATCTTCTTGGCCCAGTACATTCGCAAGTAGCTGTGCATGGTGCCTGTAATTACCAACTGAAGCTGAGCGGCATTCCACAGGGTGTCATGGGTTTCAGCAAGTTCAAACTGTTTCCTGCTGTAAACGACATCCCTTTTGTCATTTCTGTGTTCGTCGAGTGTTTTCTTTGCCCATGGTCTGAATGCTTCAGTACTGTCATAGTCCGGGTTGTAGAAGCAAAAATTATCAGATAGTTCCCTGCGGACAATTAATTCATCAAGAAAAGCATCGGTATGCTCATTCCGGGGCAAATTTCTGATAATCTCAAGTGCAATGCGCTGGGCAGCAATGTGCCCAAAATGAATATAAGGAGAAAGACCCGACAGGAATTTTTCGTTGGGATCATTCCTCTTGTTGGCGTATTCATGAATAGGACCATTCAGAAATTTCCCCAAAACCGCAAAGGCTCCTTTTTCTCCCGGAACAAGCCATTCAACAGGTCTGACCGAGTGATCCGTTTTCAGTGAAATGGCCATGGCTTCCCAATTTATCCTTTGATTCTGAAACTTTCCCTGTTGTTTAATCAGCGGAGGAAAATCATCCAGAAACTCAGTCAGAAGCCTGCTGATTTTAGGTCTCAGGGTGTAGGCACCATATTCTTCTTTATCAGAAACCAGATGGCAGGGAACAATGTTGTGGGCATCCACCACATCAATCCCGATACTGGTTTTATCAGCCACTCTTTGTTGCCATTCACGTTTGATTTTCAACGGATCAAAATCGGTTACCAAATAACTGATGTTGTGCTGCCGGATAAAACCCGGTATGGTTGATTCCGGATCGCCCTTCAGCAGAGAGAAGGGAATGTTGAGTGAAGTAAGTGTGACCTCCACTTTTTTTAATCCCTTAAGCATGAAATCAAAGTGCCTCCAGGTTGCACCCAGGAAGTCATCAGTCAGGTTGAATACCACCATAACATGCTGATCATGGTTTTCAGCCAATTCAACTGCCCATGCCAGTGCCCAGTTATCGCTGACACGCTGGTCCCTGCTCATCCAATAAAGTACCGGACCCTTTGAGGGATTGCCTCTTCTGAGGTTTCTGACTCTTTTAATGTTTACCACGGCATGTGTTGTTGAGATGACTGGCAGCTTCTTTATCAAGGTACATATCGGCACGACTGCTTTGCCAGAATATGCGCGCCGCTGGGTAGGCTTTTGCCTCTTCTTCCCTGTTGATAATCTGCTTAACAATTGTGCTTTTTGATTTTCCGGCTACCAGGAAAATAAGCCTTTTGGCACCCATCAGGATGTTTCCTGTCAGCGTGATCCTTGCCTGTCCGCTTACCGGATGGGAAATCACTTCGCATGACCGTTTAACCGAAAGCAGGTCGGTGCGATCGGGAAAAATTGAGGCAGTATGCCCGTCCCCGCCGATTCCCAAAAAAATAATGTCGAAAACCGGAGTTTGTGTTTTCCGGCATAAAATGCTGCTAATTTCTGATGAATAGCGTTCTGCTTCTTTTGCGGGTTCGTTTTCTCCAAGAATCCGGTGGATATGAAATCCAAAAGTACTGATCCGGCTGAAAAGACTTCTGTTAGCCATTCCGTAATTGCTGTCGGGGTTATCCGCGGGCACACAGCGTTCATCAGCAAAGAAAAAGTGCAACTTATCCCAGTGGATTTTGTCTTTATAAATGCGTGAATCAGCAGCAAGTCGCTCGAAGAAAGCCATGGGTGTGGTGCCTCCGGACAGTGCAACGGACACAATATCCTGTTTGGAGGATAGCGAAGTCAAAGTCCGTAGAAATTCCTCGCTAAGACCTTCTGAAAGTTTTTCGCCTGTTAGATAACAACAAATCATGATTCAAATATTGGCCATTCTATAGCTCACAGTAAATACCGTCATCTGAAAGGTTTTTGCATGGATATCGCCATGTCATGTTCACACCGGTAATCAAACTGTCGGCCTGGACGGGCCCCCAGGTTCCGGCCGGATAACCGTAAATCGGAATTTCCGGATTTTTTTCCCAAGCCATCAATATCGGATCTGCAATTTTCCATGCCTGTTCAATGGAATCTCCTCGTGTAAACAGTGTGGAATCACCTTTCATACAATCAATAAGCAACCGCTGGTAAGCATCGGGTATATCTTTCTGCAAAAGATCTGAATAATGAAAATCCATGTTCACATCCTGCACCTTGTAGCCTGGCCCCGGCACCTTCATTCCGAATTTGAGGAGAATGCCTTCATCCGGTTGGATCCGGATTACCATCTGGTTGTCAGAATTTGACAAACCCTCGTTGAAACAGAATAATTTGTGGGGTGTGGGTTTAAAATGAACCACAACTTCTGTTACCCTTGTGGGAAGATACTTTCCTGTACGAATGTAAAATGGAACATCTCCCCAGCGCCAATTATCGATATACAGGCTCAGTGCCACATAGGTTT
>CAYVBH010000240.1:0-6273 GCA_964449015.1 uncultured Bacteroidales bacterium | reverse complement strand
TATGATGACCAAAGAAAAATCCCCTTTTCGCAACCGGTTGAAATACCTGGTTGTACTACCTGTCTTAATACTGCTTAGCCTGATGATCTGCGGCAGATACATCATGTCTCAGGAACCACCGGAAAAACAGCATGCCAAGGCAGTAATACCCACACCTGCAACAAATGATAGTAAAACTAAAGAATCTTCTCTTGCTGAAACCAACCAGGTTGTTCGTAATTTTTTTGGCGAGACGCAACAACCGAAATTCCAAAACGGAACCATGGATGACTTTCGTAAATGGATTCAAAGCAACCTTGTTTATCCGCCTGAGGCCAAAAAAAATGGAATATCCGGACAGGTGTTTGTGGGATTCAAGGTAACCTCTTCAGGAAAAGTAAGTGATATTAGAATAATTCGAGGGGTGAATCCTTTATTAGACAAGGAAGCCATCAGGGTTGTTGGTTCGTCGCCCGACTGGACTCCTGCGGTTAAGGATGGTAAAAACACAGATGTAGAAATCGCAATAAATATTGATTTTTCATTGGACAATAAAGAATTTGTATATTATTTCGTTGAACATCAGGCACAGTTCCAGGGCGGAACTCTTGATGACTTCATGAAATGGATACAAACCAACCTGGTTTATCCCGCCACGGCCAAAAAGAAAGGTATATTCGGACGAGTGACTGTTCAATTTGCTGTGAATTCTAAAGGAAAGGCCTGCGATGCTGTTATCTTAAGAGGTGTTGATCCTTCGCTTGACGAAGAGGTTCTCCGCGTCGTTCAGATGTCTCCGGAGTGGACTCCGGCAGAAAACAAAGGGAAGAAAGTAGCCCAGCAGTTTGTAATGCCGGTGATTTTCTCTCTTGAAAAGAAACCTGGAGTTGCCGAAGGAGAGCAGTATAAATATGAAAAAATTGATGCCTCAGTTAAAGTAGAAGGTGAACCAACCTTTGTTAAAGTTGAGCAACAGGCTGCTTTCCAGGGAGGTAATCTTGAAACCTTTAGTGAATGGGTACAGAAAAGCCTGGTTTACCCGGCCATAGCCAAAGAGAATGGCATCTTTGGAAGAATTACTTTGCAGTTTGCCGTGAATTCACAGGGAAAGGTGTACGATGTCAGGGTACTCAGAGGTGTTGACCCGTCACTGGATCAGGAGGCCGTTCGCGTAATCGCTTCATCACCGGATTGGGTTCCTGCAGAGCAGGATGGTAAGAAAGTCGCCCAGCAATTTGTATTGCCGGTAATTTTCTCGATGGAAACAAAACAGGTTGACGGAAAACAGGTTATTGTGGAGAAGCAACCTCAGGCTGCACCCGAAGATCAGCAGGATGAACCGACCTTTGTTTATGTTGAGCAAGAGGCCAAGTTTCAGGGAGGATCTCTTGAGCAATTCGAATTATGGGTTCAGAAACACCTGGTGTATCCTGCAATAGCCAAAGAGAATGGCATATTTGGAAGAGTTATCACGCAGTTTGCTGTGAATTCTCGGGGAAAGATCTGTGATGTCAAGGTGCTCAGAAGCGTTGATCCATCATTGGATCAAGAGGCTGTTCGGGTAATTACCTCATCACCGGATTGGGCCCCGGCCAAACAGGGTGGGAAAAATGTGAAGCAATCATTTGTGATGCCGGTGGTGTTTCAATTAACGAAATAAATACGGGCATTTCAATAAAATACGTAGAGACGCGATTAATCGCGTCTCTACATTTGGAAAAATACATTAATTTGGTCTAATGAAAAAATTGTTCCCCCTTCTCTGCCTTTTCATCTTCCTGCATCCGGCCAATGCCCAAAACAAGGATTCAATCGCTACATTAATGCAGGTTTATGATTATCAGGGTGCCTTGTTACAAATCAGCAAAATCAACCCCGACAGCCTGGATGCCGAAACGCTCTACATGAAAGCAGTTGCATACAAGGCCCTGTCGAAATTTCCTGAAGCCATTGCTACGTTGGAGAACCTTTACAGCAAAGACACCACAGATATCCGGATCACACTGGAACTGGCCGACTGTTACAAATCAACAAACAACAACCTGAAACCTCAGGCGCTTTATGAAAAAGCGCTCCTGCTTAACCCCGAAAACAGGTTCCTGATGCAACTACTGGCAGGCAGTTATTTCACTACGGAGCAATACGATATAGCCAAAGAGCTGTACCTCCGTGCTTGTGATCAGGATACTTCGGTGTTTTTACTCAAACAAGCTGGGCTGTGCTGTGAAAAACTGCTGCAGGATGAAGAAGCCATATTCCTTTACAAACGCGCCATGTATTGGGACACGCTTGATTACCAGCCTGCATTCCGGCTGGCCAATCTCTACAAAACCCTGCGCGAATACGATTCGGGTATTGCCGTTGCCGACAGCTTTCTGAAACGTGTGCCCGATAACCGAGATGTCATGCGTCTTTGCGGTTACCTGCATTACCTGAACAGGGACTTTCCCAATGCCATCAGCCGGTTCGAACAATCCGTAGCTTTGTCCGATACCTCGGTCTTTGTCCATAAATATTTGGGATTTAGTTATTTCAAGCAGAATGAATTTCCAAAAGCAATAATCAATCTTGAAAAGGTATTTGCGGTGGATTCAAGTGATACGGAAATGTGCTATGCACTTGGGCTTGCTCATGATGTGCCCGAAAACATCCGGTACTTCAAAGTAGCCATCAACCAGGTGACTCCGGCAATTGCCATGCTCTCCACGGTGTACCAGGACCTGGCACTGGCACTCACCAAAGACTGGAAGTACGACGAGGCACTGGCCGCCTTGTTGAAAGCCCGGGAACTTATGCCCAGTGATCCGTCAATTCTATACAGAATTGGCGTACATTACGACAACTGGATGGATGACAAGGCGATGGCCGTAAAGTACTACCGGGATTTCCTGGAAACTAAAAGTGCCATCGGTGAAGGGGAGTATGTAGTAACAGCCACCTCTGTGCTAACCAAACAGGATTATGATCATGCAAGCAGCAGGGTGGAGGCTATTGAATCAGCAATAATGCCAATGCCGGTGAGCCTGCCAGATACAACCATGAAATCGGATTCATCGATAGTAGTGCAATGAAGTTTTCAGTACTACGCTTGCGTTAGGCCGAGGTTCCAACCCATAGCCGAACCGGAAGCTGAACTCAATTCGCTTTTGCTTTCTTAGCGAGCAACGGTACCAATTTCCGCATGGTGATTCCGAATAACCAGTCAATTCGTGCAGCAAGTCCCTCCAGCAGGAAACCGATGTAAATAGTTTTGTTGATGCGTCCTGACAGCGCAATTCCATAGCCGGGTTTTTTATACAACACCTTTTTGCAGCATGAGGCCAGGTATTTCAATCGCCAAGATTCAGGTAAAGCGTAAGGAAGGTACTCTTCCTGAAAATAATTTTTAATCAACCTGAGTGCCAGATCCACGCAATTCATCACCCGCCACTTCCCCGCAATGGCCTGCACTTTGTTGAAATCCATCCCCTCCGCTTTTACCTTCAGAAAGGCCCGGATATCGGCCAGCCATGCCAGCCGGGCAAACTGATGCAATGCCCCATGATAGCATAGGTATACAAAATAGGCTTCATCGGATAATATGGTGACGGGAGTTCCTTCAAGGTCATATTGCTGCAACCGTTGAAAGAAATCGTTGAACCGGCTTTCGGTAAGATAGGTGTTGGCACCGGGCCGGATGTGCAGGTCAATGGCAATCCTGTTGCCGGGATTGTAATAGGATACTTCCCGTTTTGCAATTAAGAACAGTTTTCTCCTGATCTTACCGGGATAATCATTCAGATTCGAATGGGTGTAGCCCGCTTCTGTTAACAAGGCATGAACTGTCGGAAGATCGTTTCCGTTTACCAGCATGATGTCCAAATCCACTGATTCCTTCATGGCCTCACGGCCGTATAACATACGGGAGAGCTGGGGACCTTTGATAACCACGATTGGTATTCCGCTTTCATTCAACCTTCCCGCAATCCGCTTCAACTCGTTCAGCTGGCTGAGCGACTGAAATGCCGATTTCCGGCAGTGGTTTTCGATCTGCGGGAAAAGATCTCCGGGAAATAGACTGCTATATTGTCTGGCAAATTGCAACAACGGGTATGCCTGCTTGTGCCGGAGTGCCAATTGGGTAAGCGCTGTTACATCCCATTCACCCCGTGAGCAATCCGAAAGATCCTCCCCCTTCAGAATCCTTAAAAGAATCTCTATTTCACTGCATGCTACCATTATAATTTCTTAAATCCTTCTTCTTGTTTTACTTGTCTCTTGTCTCTCGTCACTTCTCAAATCATGTCCCTTGTCACTTGTCCCTATTAAGTTCTTCCTTCTTAGATCTTCGATCTTCATTCTCCTCATATATCATCATCATCAGATAACTGTAAAACGCCCCATGCATCAGATAAATAATTTCTTTCGGATCGCGTTTGACCAGTTTATTGTACCATTCAGGAAACCGTGACAGATCGAAAATTTCCTTAAGATATGATGAACCAATTGCACAATGGACGATGCTAAACAACGCTTCCCTGTTGATAGCCAGATTATTATAAATATGGGGTATTGTAGCAACCGATTTGTCATCGCGTTTCACCAATATTTCCGGAACAAAATCCGTTATTACCTGCCTGAACATATATCGGTTGATTCCGTGTTGGTGTTTCAACCAGGACGGAAAGGCCAATGCCGTTTCAACCAGGTCTTTATCCCACATCGGATAACGGTACTCTATTCCGTATTGCGCTGCAGCAGCATAACAATATTCCATACGCTGAGGCACATGGTCCATGATGATCCTGTCGAATTGTCTTTGAGAAACGGTTTGTCGCTTCAGCTTTTTGTGGCTGTCACCCAATCGTTTTCGTAACAGGTGCTTTGAGGCATAATCCGGTTGCAGCGGCAGGGTGGTAAGACGTCTGTCAAGCAGCTCTTTGGTAAATACGCCGCTGGTGTATTGCTTTCTTGACATACCGGCTTTCAAATACCTGAAAACAATTAAAAAGGGTTTTAACAACGACTTAACAGTTATTCCCTGATGAAAGATCTCATCAGAAATAGTCTTCCACTCACCCTTCCGGATGAGTTCATTCCACGGTACGGCAATGCGGGCCGATACCAGCTCATCACCGCCAAAACCAGAAAGCAATACCAGAACGTGATGATTGCCGGCTTCCTCATAAAGGGCCTTACTGAAAATACTGAAATTTTGTTGGATAAATACACTCTGGATGTCCACAGCAAATCTGAGCGTTTCTGCGAGGTCTTCGGAAAGCCGGTCGATCCCGTGCCATTCGAAAGGGATGAACTCTCGCATGGCTTCCATGAATTCCCGTTCATCTTTGTATTCAACCTCAGATTCATCGGGGAAAAGATTGGAAAACGCGAATAGCTTTTTATCGTGCTGAATCATATACTTTGCAGCTATTCCTGTAATGGCAGATGAATCGAGTCCGCCGCTCAGCTCAGTTCCCAATGCGGATACTTCGTGGCAGCGCATGGTAACAGCCGATATCAGTTTCTCTCTCAGCAATGCAATGTATTCCTGCTCTGTCTGAAGTTTTATAATTTTTTCAGGATCAGCCCGCCAGTATTCCGATTCGTTGAGTGAGCCCTTTCTTATACAAACTGCATTTGCAGGCTTCAACCGGAAACAAGCTTTAAATGGTGCCAGGTGCTTTGCTGTTTTTGCATTAATCAGCGTATCCAGCAGGTAGTCATCACGGATAGCAGGTTTAACGGGTAATGCCGCTGTAAGAAATCGTAACTCCGAAGCAAAAATGAACAACCCGTTTTGAAAGGTATAAAACAGTGGCCTTACACCCAGGTGGTCACGACCACAGAATATTTCTCCGGTTTGGATATTGAAAATTACAAAGGCAAAATCGCCGTAGAGGTGCTTTACGCAGTCCTTTCGCCATTTCTTCCACGACTGCATCAACAATGAAGCATCACTATTTGTCTTCAGGTCTTCAGGTCTACAGGTCTTTAAGTCTGCTGGCTTGCCTGCCGGAGCTTCAGCGTAGGCAGGTCTGATGGTCTGATGGTCTGATGGTCTGTAGAGTTCATCTATAAGTTCCTCTTTCTTATAAAGACTGAGGTCTGCTGCTAACATCCAGTCTCCATCAACAACCAGGGTATCTTCTCCAGGCACCAGTGGATTGTCCTTCACCACTGCAGCTGCCAGAAAAGCACCCTGAACTTCTTTTGAAAAGATCTCCCGGGGTTTTACGTATAAGGCAGCCTCTTTCATTCGGCGGATCATTTCCGGGTCAACGGGCTGGAGCGTGGTGTTCAGGATTCCGAAGA
>CAYVBH010000239.1:0-6292 GCA_964449015.1 uncultured Bacteroidales bacterium | reverse complement strand
ATTCTTTCACCAGGGTTTTCAATTCAGCTTCCTTCAGCAGGTTTTCCTTGTTATTCCGGTAATAAATAATCAGATAATACACTAAAATGAGCACTTCGTAATACAGGAAACCAATTCCGGCCCGCCAGGGCAATGAATGGCGCAAAAAACTCTGATAAGGCTGGTCTTGCGGGAACACGGATACCAGCAGGAAGTAGCACAACCCAAGCCAGAAGCTCACCGTGAGAATACCCCCGACAATGTTGTTGATGATGGTGCTGACCAGGCTTTCCTTTTCGCATCTCGAAAAGAAAATGGGGAACCACAAACCCAGGCCTATGGCACTGAAAAGCAGGTTGGTGATTACAGCATCAGCACCGGCAGCAACAAAGGTTGTCTGGCTGGTGAATACCAGCAGGAACATATGGCTGAGCATAACAATCAGCCATATTCCCAAATAGTAATAAGAACTCTCCCGGTTATTCAGGATCGGGTTTTGCATAGGAAAAAAGCAGGTTAGAATTAATCAAAGTAGCTTTTGATTTCTCCGCCGCCAAAGATGGCTGTGCCTTTAATGATTAGCTGTGAACCCGAATCGCTGTTTGCCTCGGGTACCTTAAACCGGTGTTTGTCGCTGAATCCGCCGAAAAGTGAAGTCACCCTGATTTTAACCGTCCACCCTTCGGGAACAATTAGCTTCATACCGCCAAAAAGGCAGAATACGTCGATGTAATTCTCTCCGGGAGCCAATTTAGCTTTCAGCATGTTGTAATTCAGGCCGCCGAAAATAGTAGTCACTTTTCCGCCCTGAAACTGCTGTGAAGTTACCACACGGTCACCTCCGCCAAAAACAGCCACCTCGTCAATCACATGTTCGCCGGATAGTGCCTGATCTTTTGGATTGCCCTTATCCAGGCGATGCCTGAAAATAATCATAAAGCCGGCCAAAATCAACACGGCAGGCCAGAAGATCTGCCAGAAATTAAAATGATAATGCAAAAAATCCCTTGAATACAGCAGTGCGCCTATTACCAGCAGAAGGATACCCGTGGTCCGGTTGTGATTCCGGCCCAGGATGAACGAAATACCCAACACAATGGGAATTACTTCCCAGCGAAAGATATATCTTCTTATCTCGTAATCAAGCAACCCGAAATTGTTTGCAAGAAAAAGCAAACCTGCCAGCATGATTCCAATTCCCAACCAAAGCCTGTGGTCGCCCTGACATCTTTCATCTGTTCTCTTTTCCATATTTTTTCTTTTGAAATGAAAATTGAATCAAATGTATAAATAATATTTTCAGTCAGATACGGGTAATCGGTAAATGGCGGCAGCGTATCGGTAAATGGTCAATTACCGGGAGGGGGATCACATGACTAAAAAAAACAAGGCATGATCAACCGATCATGCCTTGTTTAAACGGCAGTTAATAACAATCCGTATTACTTGGCCTTGCCCTGGTTGGCTACAGAATCCATGGCTTTTTTAATGGCTTCCTGATCACCCAGGTAGTAATGCCTTAATGGCTTGAGTTCATTATTGAGTTCATAAACCAGCGGTGTACCGGTAGGTATATTCAGTTCAATGATTTCCCCGTTCACCTGAGGCTATACAGGTGTTCGGCTAAGGCTGTGCCTAAGTCGAACCTATTTTTTCAGGCTTACTGCCTGATAGTAATTGTAATATTTGTTTAACAGTAAACTGGTTATCCTTTCAACAAGCTATCAAATAGCAGGTGATGGATTGTTTTATTTTGCTTTTCAAACTGTGGGTTGGGTTGATATCTTTACATGGAATGTCATATCATAAACAGGCAAAGCCTGCGTACATATATTCGGCATAGGCACAGCCTGGACCGAACGGAGGTTCCTTTCATAAGAAGTCCTTATCCATATTGCGAATCAGAATCAAACTGGAAAAACATATATTATTGGTATCAGTACATACGCAATTACACTGTTAAAATGGAATTATGATATCTTTGAACAATATAGAGAGATCAACTTAATTTAAAGACACACAATGACAAAATCTATTCTTGTTTTTATTGCATTTTTTTCCTTGCAAACTCTTTTTGCACAGGTGCCCACAATAAGTTCTTTTACACCTAAATCGGGTAGAGTAGATAGTACTGTTACAATAACAGGAACAGGGTTTAGTGAAATACCTGCAAACAATATTGTATATGTTGGCGGAGTAAAGGCTACAGTATCTGCCGCAACCTCTACTACACTTGCTGTCACTGTGCCCAGTGGAACTAGGTATCAACCTATAACAGTTACAACAAACAATCTCACAGCGTATTCCTCATTGCCATATATTACAACATTTTCAGGTGGTGGTGTAATTGATTTAAATTCTTTTTCTTCTAAGGTTGATTTCATACCGGGGAGCAATCCAAGGAGTATCTCATCAGCTGATCTTAACGGAGACGGAAAGGCAGATATTGTGGTAACAAATCAAGGCTCTGCAACAATTTCCGTATTTAAAAATACAAGCACAAGTGGTATACTATCTTTCGATCCAAAAGTAGATTTTGAAACAGGTCCCGATCCTTTTAGCTTATTTACAGGCGACTTTGACGGAGATGGAATGCTTGATTTGGCTATCACAAATTTCAATTCCGGTAATACCAGTACTGTTTCAATATTAAGAAACACAAGTTCAGGCGGACTAATTTCCTTTGCACCTAAGGAGGACTTCTCAACAGGAAACGGTACAATTGGTGTTTCAATTGACGATTTTGATGGAGACGGGAAGCCTGATTTACTTGTAGGAAGTGGTAATTCCGGTATGATATCTATTTTTAAAAACACAAGTGCATCTGCCGGGAGTATTTCATTTGCTTCAAGAATGGATATAATGACAATAACTCATAGCGATCATGTCTCTATTGGGGACTTGGATGGTGATGGAAAGCCTGATATTGTTTTTTCAGTTTTTTCTAATCAATTGGTTTCAATATATAGAAATACAAGTAGTGGTGGGGTAATTTCATTTGATTCAGACGGTGATTATTCTAGAGGATTTTATTCTTCAGGTATTTGTTATTCGACTGGTTCAAATCCTGAAAATATTGCAATTGGCGATTTGGATGATGATGGGAAACCAGATATTACTATTCCGAATTACGGTTCCAACACAGTTTCTGTCTTCAGAAACACAGGATCTTCAGGCAATATATCATTTGATGCTAAAATTGATTTTACTACTGGCAATAATCCTACAAGAGTTTCTATTGGTGATTTAGATGGTGACGGAAAGCTTGATTTAGCCGTTACAAATGGGCAATCCAACACTGTTTCTGTATTCAAAAATTTGTGTACCACTGGAAATATTTCCTTTGCTTCAAAAGTGAATTATATTACAGCAATGGAACCAACTAGTGTTTCCATAGGCGATTTGGATGGAGATAGTAAACCTGATATTGCCATAACAAATGGTACTTCAGGCTCAATTTCAGTTTTACGGAATATTATTTACAAACCAACAATTACTTCTTTTACCCCTGTATCAGGTGTCATAGGCAGTACTGTTACAATAAAAGGAACTGGATTTAGTGTAACACCAACTGATAACATTGTTTATTTTGGAGGAGTGAGAGCTGAGGTTACAGCAGCCACTGAAACTTTCTTGGTAGTAAAAGTACCAATCGGAGCAGGTTATCAACCGATCACGGTTACAACTAATCACCTAACGGGATATTCAACCCAACAATTCAATGTGACATTTGCAGGTACAGGCACAATTAATTCTGAGTCTTTTATTAAAACAGTTCAGTATGATGTAACTGGTAGTTCCTATTTTTCCGGTTCTACTGCAGATTTTGATTGCGATGGAAAACTTGATATTATTTCAGTTAATTACAGTGGCAAGTCTGTTTCTGTGTTTAAGAATACTAGCACTGTAGGTACAATATCTTTTGCCGACAAAATTGATTCTGAAACAGAAAGTAATCCAGGTGCGATTGCAATTGGTGATTTAGATGGAGATGGGATGCTTGATTTTGCCATAACCAATGATGTATCAAGAATTGTATCAGTATATAGAAATATCAGTACTCCAGGCACAATTTTATTTGCAGATAGAACTAATTATTCAGCAGGAACTTATCCAGTAGATATTTCTATTTCCGATATAGACGAAGATGGTAAACCTGATCTAATTATTGCAAATAGCCAGGAGGCTAAGGTTTCAATATTAAAGAACAGTGGAACTGTTGGTACAATTTCATTTGACAATAGAATAGATTTTTCGACTGGCAGTGGTTCCAATAGCCTATCTGTCGGAGATTTTAATAATGATAGAAAACCTGATATAGCTGTAACTAATTACATTTCCAATACCTTATCGATTATAAAAAATACGAGTACCATTGGAACTATATCATTTGCAGATAAAGTGGATTTTTCAACAAATATTAAACCACTTTACATATCCAATGGTGATATTAATGGAGATGGTAAACTTGATCTTATTATCTCCTGCTTTAATTTAAATGAAATTACTGTAATGCAAAATACAAGTTCGGAAGCAAACATTTCATTTTCACCTAATATTATTGACATAGGTTCGTCATCAAATTTGATATCAGTTGGTGATTTGGATGGAGATGGCAAACCTGATTTAGCATTACCAGGTAGTGCATTGGAAGTATATGTTTTAAAAAACACTGAGACTAGTGGGAGTATCTCTTTTGCGTCGAAGGTTGGATTTAGCATGAGTGGAAGTTCTAATTATGTTTCCATAAATGATTTAGACGGAGACGGAAAACCTGACATGGTTGTAAGTGCCATAGGATCAATATCAATTTTACGGAATACAAATAATGAACCAACAATTACAGCATTCATGCCAACTTCAATAAGTAAGGGAGGATTGGTAACGATCTCTGGTACTAATTTTGTAAATGCTTCTTCCGTCAGTTTTGGCGGAATAACAGCTAGTTCATTTTCCGTTATCTCTCCTACAAGTATTACCGCCGTTGTTGGAGATGGAGCATCAGGAGAGGTATCTGTAATAACACCTGGTGGCATAGCAAAGCTTGCAGGATTCACCTATACCATTTCCGCTGGAGTAGATGATAATAATTCAAATAAGGAATTGACAGTTTATCCTAATCCAAGTAAAGGTTTTTATCACATAAGTTCAAATGAAAAAATTAAATCAATAGTAGTTATGGATATTTTAGGAAATGAGGTTATGTCATACCAACCACAAACTGATAAAACCCTGATTGATTTAACAAAACAACCTGAAGGGATTTATTTTATGGTATTGAATTTTAGTAATCAAGTAAAAACTATGAGGGTAATTAAACAATAAACGATTAAAACATATTCGGTTAATGAATAATACAAATAGCTCAAAATAAGAAATGTCAGTAGGAACATGCGGTGATAAGTAATTGCCGGATTGTGCGTTTACCATAATATGTTTATTTGACTGCCTTTCAGCCAAACAGACAAATCAGTGTTATGTCACGGCAACTGAATATACCACCAACGCTAGCAGGCATTAAAAAACATACCCCCGTTCACCTGAGGCTATATAGGTGTTCGGCTTAGGCTGTGCCTAAGTCGAATCTATTTTTTCAGGCTTACTGCTTGATTGTAATTGTTATATTTGTTTAACAGTAAACTTGTTATCATATTAACAAGCTATCAAATAGCAGGTGATGGATTGTTTTATTTTACTTTTCAAATTGTGGGTTGGGTTGATATCTTTACATGGAATGCCATATCATAAACAGGCAAAGCCTGCGTACATATATTCGGCATTGGCACAGCCTAAGCCGAACGGGGGGGAGCACATGAATAAAAAAAACAAGGCATGATCAACCGATCATGCCTTGTTTAAACGGCAGTTAATAACAATCCGTATTACTTGGCCTTGCCCTGGTTGGCTACAGAATCCATGGCTTTTTTAATGGCTTCCTGATCACCCAGGTAGTAATGCCTTAATGGCTTGAGTTCATTATTGAGTTCATAAACCAGCGGTGTACCGGTAGGTATATTCAGTTCAATGACTTCCTCTTCGGTCATGTTGTCAAGGTATTTCACCAGCGCTCTCAGGCTGTTGCCGTGAGCTGCGATAAGGACGCGTTTACCGGATTTGACTGCAGGAACAATAGTTTCATGCCAGTAAGGTAGAAAACGGTCAACCGTATCCTTCAGACATTCCGTAGTGGGAATATCTTTGGCAGGGAGACTTTTGTAAGCCGGATGATTGCCTGGGTACCTCGGATCGGATCTTTCAAGGGGAGGTGGCGGTACATCATAACTGCGCCTCCAGATCTTCACTTTGTCTTCGC
>CAYVBH010000238.1:0-6294 GCA_964449015.1 uncultured Bacteroidales bacterium | reverse complement strand
AGGCCTGTTCGGTTTCAAAAACCTTTACTGCTGTTGAACTGTTCCCATGCGGGAAACCAATCACACAGCCAGTTCTAATCGATGAACCCTGAAGCAATTCTGCCGCTTGTTTTACTGCATAAGGCTTCACACAAACAGAGGCGACGTTGAATTTCTGTGCAATCTGGCATTGCTTTACCAAATCTTCATCGGTATGCATCGGATTCAAAATTGAATGATCTATCATCCGGGCAAGTTCGGTTACTTTTCCCATGGTTGAATAATTATTTTTTATGTTATAAGGTCTGAAGGTTTTAATGAAACAATACTACGAATTTTTTCAATGGTGTTGCATATTTCCGGTTATCCTTTGCCTGTTAAGGCTAAAATTGATAAATTACATAACTTTATCAGGCTAAATAAAATCCAAGATCATGAGAACAGCCTTTTTCATAGTCCTGACGGCATTTTTGCTCGCATCATGTGCTAAACCCGAGATCCAACCTTTTGTTGCTCCCGATGATCCAAATATTGCCTATCTGGGCAGGTTCGATTTTTCCGATCCGGCAAAGCCTGTATTCATGTATTCGGGATGTGCCATCCGGACTGTTTTCGATGGCTCATCGGTAGAGCTGATCCTGAAGGATGACAGCCTTAGGAATATGTTTACGGTGATCATTGACGACAGTCTTTTTGTACTTACCGCAAACCGGTCTGACAGTGCTTACCTGCTGGTCTCGGGCCTTCCTGAAAAACACCATAATCTCGAAATCATCAGGCGTACAGAATGGCACGGAGGCAATACCACTTTTCTTGGCTTGAAAATCGACAGGGGCGGAAAGCTTTATAAGCCTGTAGTTAAAGAGCGCAAAATTGAATTCATCGGGGATTCCTATACATGCGGTTATGGGAACGAAGGCAAAAGTGTAAAGGAGAATTTCGCGTATGAAACGGAAAACAATTACATGTCTTTTGGGGCCATTACCGCACGTGCCCTTGATGCTGAGTATGTTGCTGTCTGTCGCTCAGGTATTGGCATTGTGCAGGGTTACGGAGGAGGGCGTGATTTCAATATGCCCGCGCATTATGATGAGGTGATCCTGAACAGTGCAATTAAATGGAACTATTCCCAATACCAGCCGCAACTTGTGGTAATTAACCTGGCGGGCAATGACCTTTCTGTCCCGCTTGACTCAAGTGAATTTGTTAATGCCTATGTTGGATTTCTGAAACGCATCAGGGCCAACTATCCTGGTGCAACCCTTGTTTGTATAGCAGGACCTTCTTCTGATAATGCCAAATGGGTAACCTGGCGAAATCTGATTCATGGAGTGGTGAACCAGTTTGGAGCCGTTGACCAGAGTGTACATTATTTCGAGTTCAGCACCATGGAACTTCATGGAAGCGACTGGCATCCGAATGTTTCAGAACATCAAAAAATGGCCGGCGAATTAACTTCGTATCTCAAGGAGCTGATGCAGTGGTAAAAAAAGCGGAGCTGTGGGCTCCGCTTTTCGTGTAAACTTATTATTCTCTCACTGCTGAATTTTCTCAGCTTCTAAAAACAACCTTACGAAATCTTAATCTCACGTGCTGGTTTTTCTTTGGCTTCTTCCCTTTTGGGAACCACTACCTGCAGGATACCATCCTTATGAGTAGCCCTGATTTTCTCAGCGTTTACGGTCTGCGGAAGCGTAAATGAACGACTGAATGAGCAATAGCTGAACTCCCTGCGCATTACCTTTTCATCTTTCTCTTCCTGTTTTTCTTCCTTTTCCGAGGAAATGGTCAACATGTTGTTTTCCAAATTGACTTTGAAATCTTCTTTGTTCAGACCGGGTGCGGCGACTTCGATCTTGTAATCTTCCTTGCCTTCAATGATATTCACTGCGGGCAGGGTATACCTGGTATCATTGTCAAAGAACCTGGGGAAAGCATCTCCGTTAAAAAATTCTTCTACCAGATTCGGCCAGGCCGTTTTAGTTCTTAATAATGGTAACATGGCTGTATCCTCCTATATTTTAAGTTTTACATTGTTTTTTCATAAAGCGTTACTCAAAAGGAATGCCAAGGCTTTAAAACTGACAATTACCGACATTATGGCAAGATTTTTGACAGTTACACAGCCAAAATGGCAGTTTATTCAACAAACGGCCTGTGAAATCCATGTTTCATATAAAGAATGATGCACCTTGAATTTCTGAAACCAAAACCCATATATTTGTTAAAAATCCGCATACACTCATGAGAACTCCTATTTTATTGGTTTTGTTTATTTTATTGACTTTCCCCCTTCGTTCACAAAACTATTTTCAGCAGGAGGTTAATTACCGCATCGCCGTAACCTTGAACGATCAGGTGCATACCTTGTCAGGGAATGCCGAAATACAATACATCAACAATTCACCTGATCAGCTGGGCTTCATTTACTTTCACCTATGGCCCAATGCATACAAAAATACAGGTACAGCCTTTGCCAGACAACTGCTTGAAAACGGAGACACTGATTTTTACTTTTCCGATTCCTCCGAAAAGGGATACATCGATTCTTTGAATTTCACGGTTAATAGTGAAGAGGTCACGATGGTGCCCGACAGCAACAATATTGATATTTGCAGGATTATTTTGAACAAGCCTCTTTTGCCCGGAGATACCATTTTGATATCCACTCCTTTCTTTGTTAAAATACCCGATTCATTCTCCAGGATGGGTCATGTAGGTCAATCCTACCAGATTACCCAGTGGTATCCGAAACCGGCTGTTTACGACCCCCGTGGGTGGCACCCTATCCCTTACCTCGATCAGGGAGAATTTTATTCGGAATTTGGCTCATTTGATGTTTCCATTACATTACCCGCCGGATATATAGTAGGAGCAACCGGGAATCTTGTAACACCGGCTGAAATTGAATGGCTCAACAAAAAGGCCTCAATTTCCAGTGTTGCCGATGATTCTCTGAAAACCGGGGATGTGCAAAAAACCATCCGGTACCACGAAAAAAACATTCACGATTTTGCATGGTTTGCCGATAAGAATTACCTGGTGCGCAAGGGCGAAGTAACATTGGCTTCCGGCCGAAAGGTAACTACCTGGGCCATGTATCCTTCTTCTGAGGAAGATACGTGGAAAAATGCTACCGAATATGTGGGAGATGCTGTAAAATATTACTCCAAATGGTATGGTGAATATCCTTACAATAATTGTTCGGCAGTCAGCGGAGCCATTGATGCAGGTGGTGCAATGGAATATCCTACCATTACGGTAGTGGGGAGTGCCGGTACCGTCAGCATGCTTGAAGATTTCATCATGCATGAGGTTGGCCACAATTGGTTCTATGGAGTGCTTGGTTTTAATGAGCGCGAACATCCCATGCTTGATGAAGGGCTCAATACTTTCAGCGAAATGAGATATATGCGCACCAAATATCCGCATTTGAAACTTCATGAATGGATCACCAACCAGTCAGCTCTTTCTTCATTGGCCAACATCAAAGATGTATCCATGACTGAGTATTATAACCTTTCATACCTTTTTTCCACCCGTTCAGGAACTGACCAGCCTATGAACCTGCACAGTGAGTTGTTTTCAGCGTTGAACTATGGAACAATTGCTTATGATAAATCAGCCCTTGTTTATACCTATCTTTTTGAATACCTGGGTGAAGAACATTTCGATAAAATCATGCAAAAATTCTTTGTACAATGGCAATACAAACATCCCTATCCTGCAGAACTGAGAAAAGCATTTGAAGAAGACGCCCAGGAAGATCTTGCCTGGTTGTTCGATGATTTGATGACAACCCGAAAACGGTTTGATTATTCTGTCCGGCAGGTAAACGGCGACAAAATCGTTGTAAAAAATAAGGGACAGGTTGCTTCACCTGTTCAAATCTCCTGGTCCGACGAAAAGGGTACCGGTTCAGCTTGGTATCCGGGTTTTAAGGGCAGGAAGGAACTCTCTATTCATTCTCTTAATCCCGGCAGGATTGCCCTGTTCGATTCAATGTATCTGCCTGAATTCAACCGCCGGAATAACTATTATCACACCCGTGGATTGTTTAAGCGGATGGAGCCGTTGAGTATTGATATGGTTCAGGTAGTTGAAAAACCTGCCAGAACACTGGTCGGTATACTTCCGGTCTTGGGATGGAATAACTATAATAAGACCATGCTGGGAGTATTACTGTACAATCCGCTTATTCCTGATCAGACTTTCGAATACCAGTTAATGCCCATGATTGGTAACTTTGAATTAGCCGGAATGGGAAAGGTAGCCTTTAGTTTTCATCCTGTAAAAGGATTTCTGAAAACCGTAAAACTCAGTGTTGATGGAAAAAGGTTTGAAAGCGACTTTGGTGAAAGCTATAACAGGGCAAAAGCTGAATTATTGCTTGAGCTGAGCAAGAAGAATCCGAGAAGTCCTTATAATACTTCATTCAAACTTGGCGCTTTAACGGTTCATGAACCGGGAGTCCCGACCATGGGCCCGGGAGAATACTATTTTATTACCCTTGACGCAAACATAATCAATAACAATGCACTGCATCCATTTGGAATCAATCTCAACTTCGAAAAGGCTGATTCGTATCTGAAATCTTCAGTGACCCTTAACTGGTCAAGAGATTTCAATTATGCATCAAAGGCCGTGCAATTGCGTTTTTATGCAGGAACTGTTATTGATAAGTCAGGTATTTCATACGCTCCGCTTCAGTTAAGCGGTGCTTCCGGCTCAGATGATTACCGCTATGAAAATCTTTATCTGGGAAGATATGAAAAAGAAGGGGACCCGAACAGACAGAAATTGCTTTCACAACAATTTGTAAGGAATGAAGGTGGATTTGCTTCTTATATACCATTTGGTCGTTCCGATGAATGGCTTGTAACTGCCGGTCTGACGGCCAAAGTGCCAAAATTGAAAATGATTTCACTATTTGCCAATGCCGGAACTTATTCCAATGCAGGAGTGGATAAGCTGCTTGAGGATGGGGTAACCACCATTCAAACGCAGAGTCTTGTTTGGGAAGCAGGTGCAATGGTAAAACTTGGTATTCTTAGTGTGTATTTTCCGGTAATGGTTTCAGAAGACATTGCTGATGCAAACAAAGTGTTTACCAGCAAATACATACAAACGGTGCGGTTTGTCATTGACTTTAATGCAGTCAATCCTTTCCGGCTTAAAAGCACCATGTTTCAATAGTTCAATCAGATGGCTTCCAGCCAGCTAATGAATTTTTCAACATCGGGGTCGTATGTGTAATACGATGAGGTCAGATCCTTGCCCTCTCCGTCAACAATGCCATAAAGTGGCAAAGCGTTGGAGCCAAACCGGCTGATCTGGATTTCCTGGTTCTTTTTACCGATGGTCTTTTTTATCCTGCCATCGGCGCCTGTTATCCATTCATTTTCCGGAAGTGTTGTTTTATCATCGGTATAAAGTGCCACCACAATAAATTTCTCGCGAAGAAGCTGAAGCACACGTGGATCCGACCACACCTCGGCATACATCTTTTTGCAGTTGGAACAGGAATGTCCGACAAAATCAACCAATACGGGTTTACCGCTCTCGCGGGAGCAAGCCAGTGCTTCCTGGTAGTCGAAATATCCCTGCAAACCATGAGGGAGGGTAAGAAAATCGGCATATTTGGGCATATTGCACAATGTATTGGGATTAGAAGAGGCGGCAGTGGCAGGAGCAACCGCAGTTGCAGCAGCGGTAGCAGGGGGCAGAATTCCTGACAATCCTTTGAGGTCATTGCCCAGGAAACCTGTGAATAGATAAAGTGCAAATGAAAAGCTGGCCACTGAAAACAGGAAGCGGGGTACCCCGGTGTGGGACAGGTCGCTGTCGTGCGCAAACCGGATTTTCCCCAGCAAATAAAGCCCGAGCAGGGTAAAGATCACGATCCAGACGCTGATGAAAATTTCCCGGCTGATCAGGTTCAGATGATAACTCTGGTCTATCTTACCCAGGAAGTATAGCGAGAAAGCCAGCATGATGAAGGCAAAGAACACCTTTACGGCATTGAGCCAGCTGCCCGACTTGGGCAAACCCTGCAACCATGATGGGAAAATAGCAAAAAGCGTGAATGGCAGGGCAAACACTATGGAAAAGCCGGCCATACCCACGATTGGCTCAAGCACTTCGCCCTGTGAGGCTTTAATTAGCAGGGATGCCACGATGGGACCTGTACATGAGAACGACAGAATGGCCATAGCCAGTGCCATAAAAAAGGCGCCAAGATAACCTCCCTTGTCGGCCTGCCTGTCGACCTTGTTGGCCAGCCCCGATGGCAGCATGATTTCAAACATGCCGAAA
>CAYVBH010000237.1:0-6294 GCA_964449015.1 uncultured Bacteroidales bacterium | reverse complement strand
CGTTTTGTCTTGATTTTTCTTGTTTCGTTCTTTGCATCAAGGCAAAGAATGAAATAGGGCTTCGGGGCAAAGCCCCGGCTGAATGCTGACGATGTACAGCTAATGCGATAAGGCTGATAATATGTATAAAAAAGTGACAAAAGGGGGTTCGGGGCAAAGCCCCGGACGCGTGCTGACAAGGTGCCGACACATGTATGGGTTGGCAAAACCAAATCCATTTTTCCGGATACTCCTGTTTTATTCTAATAACCTTTATCTTTGTTTATAGAAATAGGAAACAATTAAGAAAATTATTATGATAAACAGACTGCTTTTAATGGTACCGTTTACTTTTATTGTGTTTATAAATTTAAATGCACAGGAAAATCAAAGCCGGAACTGGAATAACCACACATGCGCCGTATCGCTTACCTATGACGACGGATTGAATGTTCATCTGGATATTGTAGCAAAAGCGTTAGATTCAGCCGGATTTAAAGGTACGTTTTATATCCCCTTTACTTCAAAACCCTTATTCAAAAGGATGGATGAATGGGCTGCCATTTCCCGAAACGGTCATGAACTGGGCAACCATACTATGTTTCATCCCTGTTCGAGAAAACCAAATGGGAGAGAATGGGTAAGTGAAGAAAATGACCTGTACAAATACAGTGTGAAGCAGATTGTGAATGAGATCAGCATGGCAAATACGGTTCTGAAAACCATTGACGGAAAAGAAAAAAGAACATTCGCTTACACCTGTGGTGATATGGCTGCAGGTGATACAGTATTCGTCGGACTGATCAGGGATGATTTTATTTCGGCCCGTGGTGTGTCTTCGAGAATGAACCCTTATTGTGGCACCGACTTGTTTGATGTGGGGGCCTACATGATCATGAATCAAACAGGCGATGAGTTGATCAACCTGGTGAAGCAGGCTCAAAAAGAGAATGCTTACCTGGTATTCTTATTTCACGGTGTAGGCGGCGAGCATTCTATCAATGTTTCAGCTGAAGCCCACAGTCAGCTGGTACACTATTTAAAAGCTAACGAAAAAGATATCTGGGTGGCTCCTTTCAGCGAGGTGACAGAGTTCATAAAAGATCAACAGGTACGAAAATAATTTCCCTGAAAATATCTCAGACTAATGAAATTGCTGCTCATAGCGGCTTTCATTTGTGTGTCTGTGGGTTTGTGGGCACAAAAAACTGCGGGATACGCCCGTGTCGGCCGGATCATGTCGCAGATACCTGATTCGTCAACTATAACGGTTGACGGGATTGCCCATTACATCAATTCGAATTTTGTCACGCAAACCGAAAAATCACGTGCCGTATTTATCTGGATCACCAGAAACATCAGCTACAGTTTCGACAGCATGTTTTCAGTGCATGCCTACCTAAAGCCCGAAGAAATCACACAACGGATTTTAAAAACCAGAACCGGAGTATGTCTGCACTATGCCAATTTATTCACTGAAATTGCCAAAAGGGTTGGTATCCGGTCATATGTGATTCAAGGCTATGTAAAACAGCAGGGCAGGGTGGCCCCCATACCGCACATGTGGTGTGCCGGTTATGTTGATTCGGTTTGGTACCTGTTCGACCCAACCTGGGGTGCAGGATATGTGGCAGACGGCAGGTTCATCAGAGTAATAAATAACTTCTACTTTATGGCAAAACCTGAAAACCTGATCCGATCGCACATGCCTTTCGATCCGCTTTGGCAATTCCTCACGCATCCTGTCACGGCAGATGAATTCTATTTGGGAAAATACCGGAATGCTTTGAACAGGAATTATTTCAGTTATGCTGATACACTGAAAGCATATGAAGGTGTTACGGAATATGAACGCGCAGTGGCTGCGGAAAGACGGATTGAGGCCAACGGTGTAAAAAACTCTTTTACAGAGGCTAAACTACGGATACTCAGAAATGATATAAAGAACCAAAGAAATAAAGTCCGGGTAGATCAGTTCAATACCGCGGTAAATTTCTTCAACGCCGGTGTGGCTGAAATTAACCGGTTTGTTGCCTATGGGAACAACCAGTTTTTACCTGAAACCGATACGCTCAGTATTATTCATATGCTTGATTCGGCTGATTGTCTGTTGAATGAATCAGCCGAGATATTAAAAAAAATTGATAATCCCGATCTGCAGCTGGCATTATCCGTTGTGTCACTGAATACTTCCATTTCAGAAGCGTCTGAATGGCTGAAGAAGCAGCGATCT
Organism: uncultured Bacteroidales bacterium; assembly: GCA_964449015.1. Taxonomy (GTDB): domain Bacteria; phylum Bacteroidota; class Bacteroidia; order Bacteroidales; family UBA10428; genus UBA5072. Next base: position 4,082 of record CAYVBH010000237.1, on the reverse strand, counting down.
TCGTTGGAGAAATACCTAGCAGTAAGAAGAAGGAAAAAGTGAACAACCTGCCGGTTATTTTTCATAACAAAAATCTTTTTCTGGTTTAACAAATTAGTATAAATTCATGCTGGAATTAAAATCTACAGACTATGAATTTGAAAAAAATCCTTCTTTATAACCTGGCGCTGTTTGCACCTATTGTTGTAAACGGACAGAACAATGACAAAGCCGCATTCCGGGTAAATGAACCCGGTTTTTATCAGAATTCCATACTGAAAGATGCCCGTGAGGTTGAGGAACGAAAAGCCCCTGCTGAGGTAAGGCGGTCATTTGTGGTGGACATGAGCGGGAAAGAGCTGCCCAATAAAATCGATATGTATAAAACAAAGCAGTGGCACAATCCCCCGATTTCACAAGGTAATACAGGTACCTGCTGGTGTTTCTCCACCACTTCCATGTTGGAGTCGGACGCTTTCAGAATCAGTGGAGTTAAAGTTAAACTTTCGGAAATGTATACGGTTTACTGGGAATATGTTGAAAAGGCCCGAAGTTATGTGAAGGAAAGGGGTAATTCGGTGTTCGACGAAGGTTCCGAGGCCAATGCTGTTACGCGGATCTGGAAAAAATACGGAGTTGTTCCCGCTACGGACTATACGGGTTTGCTCGACGGAAGAAAATACCACAACCATGCGGACATGGCAGCGGAAATGACAAGCTATCTCACCTCACTGAAGACAAACTCATCCTGGGATGAAGAGGCGGCATTAGCGACCATTAAATCCATTCTGAACCATTATATGGGTGAACCTCCTTCAGAAATCACGGTGAATGGCAAAAAAGTGACACCCCAGCAATATCTGAAAGAAGTGGTCCGGATCAATCCCGATGACTATGTGGATATCCTGTCGTATACCCAGGAACCATTTTACCATAAGGTGGAATATAAGGTGCCGGACAACTGGTGGCACGACTCAAGCTATTACAATGTTCCCGTTGCTGTTTTTATGGAAACATTGAAAAAGGCTGTCCGCAGCGGATACACCATTACTATTGGCGGCGATGTATCGGAACCGGGCATGGATCGGAAAACACAGTGTGCCGTGGTGCCTGACTTCGACATTCCCCCGGCTTATATCAATGATGATGCCCGTCAGTTCCGGTTTACCAACAACACTACCACCGACGATCATGGCATGCATGTGGTGGGATACCTGGAAAAGGATGGAAAAGACTGGTACCTGGTGAAGGATTCCAGCTCGGGCTCGCGGAATAACGACTCCACTGCACCCGAATTCGGATATTACTTTTATTCCGAGGATTATGTAAAGCTGAAGATCATGGATTTCATGGTGCATAAAGATGCAGTGAAAGATATGCTGAAGTTTTAGCAGGGCTGCATTAGCAGAAGCAGTCATTGCGAGTGGAACGTGGCAATCTTGAGAAGCAGAACTCACTTTGCCAATCTGTAGTGCATAGCATCTGAATAAAGATTGCTTCGGTTATCGTACCTCCTCCCTCGCAATGAAGCGTTTTGTTCTTATCTCAGTATGACTGCTACTGCTCCTTGTCCCTTGTCTCTGGGTTCATTATTGAAAACAAAAAACCGGCTGAGAAAAGCAGCCGGTTTTTTTGATTATTTGTATTGATAACGCAAAGCCGTCATTACCATTTGAGTTTCTTCAGTCTTTCCATAGCCTCAACCACATTTTCATAGGTGGCAAATGAGGAGAAACGGAAGTACCCTTCTCCCTTAGGACCGAAACCTGAACCGGGTGTGCCTACCACATGGGCTTCAGTGAGCAGCTTGTCGAATAGGTCCCATGATTTGATACCCCGTCCCGAATTCACCCATACATAAGGGGCATTCTTGCCTCCGAAAACCTGGAATCCAAGCTTCGAAAGGCTTTCGCGCAGTGTTTTGGCATTGTTCATGTAGTAATCAATGGTGGCCCTGATTTCTTTCCGGCCTTCGGGTGTGTAAATAGCGGCAGCTGCTTTCTGAACAGGATAGGACACGCCGTTGAATTTGGTGGTGTGCCGACGGGACCACAAGGGATATAATGGCTTTTCAGTGCCATCGGCGGTATAAGCCATAAGGTCTTTCGGAATCACGGTGAATGCGCAACGTGTTCCGGTAAACCCGGCTGTTTTTGAAAAGCTGCGGAATTCAATGGCTACCTTCCGGGCTCCTTCAATTTCGTATATCGAATGCGGAATGTCCGGATCGGATATATATGATTCATAGGCGGCATCATACAGAATGACTGATTTGTTTTTAATGGCATAGTCAACCCATTTCTTCAGTTCCTCTTTGCCGGCTGTTGTGCCTGTGGGATTATTCGGGTAACAGAGATAGATGATGTCCACTTTGGCTTTGGGGATTTCAGGTATGAAGCCATTTTCAGCCGTGCAGGGCATGTAAACAATTCCTTCATAATAGCCGTTGCCCATAAAATTTCCGGTTCGGCCATTCATGACACTTGTATCCACATATACAGGGTACACGGGATCCTGCACTGCAATCACATTTTTATATCCGAAAATTTCCTGTATGTTGCCTGTATCGCATTTTGATCCATCGGAAATAAAAATTTCATCGGCATGTATATTGGCTCCCCGGCTCTGATAATCGTTTTTGGCAATGGCTTCCCGCAGGAATTCATAACCCTGCTCGGGACCGTAACCTTTGAAAGTTGCCGTTTTCGACATCTCGTCAACGCCTTCGTGAAAAGCTTTTACAATAGCGGGTGTGAGCGGTTGGGTGACATCGCCGATTCCCATTTTGATCACATCGGCATGTGGATTATTCTGCTGAAATTCGCGCACCCGCCGGCCGATCTCGGGAAACAAATACCCTGCCTGTAACTTGAGGTAGTTTTCGTTTATCTGAACCATTTTTATATTTTTGCCCCAAATATATTCAACATATCATTCACCCGAAAACATGTACCCAATTTATTCGAAGGTTAGCAGTGAAAAGAATTTTTTCGGTCAAACCGACCCCGTTCAGTTAATTGAAAAATACGGAACGCCTCTTTATGTTTATAACGAGAACATATTGCGCAAAAGATGCCGCGATATCAAAGGATTGATTGACTATCCCAATTTCAGTGTCAACTACTCCCCCAAAGCAAACAGCAATCTCGAACTCTTGAAGATTGTGAGAAACGAAGGCCTGCGTGTCGATGCCATGTCACCCGGAGAAATCCATGTGGCGCTTATTGCTGGTTTCAGACCTGATGAGATATTCTATATTTGCAACAACGTGAGCCAAGAGGAGTTCCTCTATGCTATTCATGCAGGCGTGAAAATTTCTGTTGATTCGGTCTCCCAGCTTGAGTTATTCGGAAGGCTCAACCCGGGAGGCAAGGTGGCCTTCAGGCTGAATCCCGGAGTAGGAGCCGGTCATCACGACAAGGTAAAAACTGCAGGACAAAAAACGAAGTTCGGGATTGAGATTAGTCAGATTCCCGATGTGAAAAGGGTTATTGAAGAGTATAACCTGCAACTCATCGGCATCAACCAGCACATCGGTTCATTGTTCATGGACGGAGATGCCTATCTGGCAAGTTCCCATAACATCCTGTCGGTTGCCACGGAGTTTGACGACCTGGAATTTGTAGATCTTGGCGGTGGTTTTGGCATTCCCTACAGGAAGCAGGAAAACCAAGCGCGACTCAACTTGAAAGAGCTGGGAGGTAAGCTTTCTGAACTCATCCGTTCGTGGGTGAAAGGATATGGAAAAGATATTGAATTTAAGGTAGAACCCGGCCGTTATATCGTGGCTGAATCGGGCATTTTGCTCGGACAGGTAAATGCGGTGAAAACGAATTACGGTGTAAAATACATCGGTACCGACCTGGGATTTAACGTGCTCATACGGCCCACCATGTACGATTCACATCATGATGTGGAGCTTTACCGGAAGGATGACAAACCTTCCATGAAGCAGGATACGGTCAGAATTGTCGGCAATATCTGCGAAACTGGCGATATTATTGCAAAAGACAGGAACCTTCCTGAGATTTTTGAAAACGACATTATTGGGGTACTCGACAGCGGGGCTTACGGGTATTCCATGAGTTCAAACTACAACAACC
>CAYVBH010000236.1:0-6319 GCA_964449015.1 uncultured Bacteroidales bacterium | reverse complement strand
TCATCATTCCGGGTATCAAAAAGATGAATATTGATCCCAGGCTGAATGCAGAGTACTCGTTTGAAAATTTCGTGGAAGGAGAATGTAACCGTTTGGCCAGATCAGCCGGCTTTGCCGTATCAAACAACCCGGGTGGTACAGCTTTCAATCCTTTGCTGATATATGGCGACAGCGGTTTGGGAAAGACACATCTGGCACAGGCAATAGGTATTGAAATTAAAGACAAGTACCAGGAGAAAACAGTGCTTTATGTACCTGCCAACCGGTTTCAATCGCAATTTGTTGAAGCTATACGCAACAATACCAAAAATGATTTCCTGCATTTCTACCAGATGATCGATGTATTGATCATTGATGATGTTCACGAATTTGCCGGAAAGGAAAAAACGCAGGACATCTTTTTTCATATTTTCAATCACTTGCACCAATCGGGTAAACAACTGATACTTACTTGTGATAAGCCTCCGGTGGAGCTGCAGGGATTGGAGCAGCGACTTCTCTCAAGGTTCAAATGGGGTCTTTCTGCTGATTTGCAGATACCTGATTATGAAACCAGGGTGGCTATATTGAGGCAGAAAACCTATAAAGACGGAATAACCCTGCCTGAAGAAGTTGTTGAATACATTGCCACTCATATTACCGACAATGTAAGGGAACTGGAAGGCGCGTTGATTTCATTGCTAGCTCAAAGCACGCTGAATAAGAAGGAAATCACGCTGAACCTCGCCAAGGAAATGATTGACAAGTTGATCAAGAATACCAAGCGTGAAGTATCAATTGATTACATCCAGAAGGTGGTATGCAATTATTTCGATGTGCCTGTGGATTCTCTTCAGTCAAAAACAAGAAAACGTGAGATTGTTCAAGCCCGTCAGGTTGCCATGTACTTTTCGAAGAATCTGACCAAGTCGTCACTGGCCACCATCGGCTCACAAATTGGCGGGAAAGATCATGCCACAGTTTTACATGCCTGTAAAACTGTGAATAACTTGGTTGAAACAGACAAGCAGTTCAAAACCCAGATTGAAGAAATTGAGAAAAAATTAAAATTCTGAAAAAAAGGAAAGGTTCATCAAGTGAACCTTTTTTTTTATCTTCTGATTTATATGGAGGATTCATACAGAACACTTGAAAAACCGGCGGAAGGTATATTCCGCGACAGAAACAGCCGTTTTCTGGCTTTTGGATACCCTGTCAGCACTACGACTGAAATAGATGATATTTTGTCAGGCATTAAAAAAAGATTTCATGATGCCCGGCATCATTGCTATGCATACAGGCTGGGGTTCAAAAAGGAAAACCTGAGAATGAATGACGACGGTGAGCCATCAGGAACTGCAGGTAAGCCTATTTACGGACAATTATTGGCCCATGACCTGACCGATACATTGGTGATTGTGGTACGGTATTTTGGGGGCACCCTGTTGGGAACCAGTGGCCTGATCAACGCATACCGGTCGGCCACAGCCAACATGATTTCAAATGCCACTATAATTGTCAGGTTTGTCGAAGACCGTTTCAGGCTGGTTTTTCCGTACGAAAATCTAAATGCTGTAATGAAAATCCTCAAAGAAGAAAACCTGGTTCCCTATGAGCCGGTTTATGACAGTCAGTGTATGCTGACAATTGCAGTGAGAAGAAGTCTAACAGAAAGAATCACCGGCCGTCTGAAGGTGATCAACGGGATGAATGCAGAATCTTTACAAATGAGCGATTAAAATCATTGCTAAAAAGCATAAATTAAAATATCTTAAAGCTGATAATTCAAAACAATTCCTGATGAAACAAACATGTTTGCGTTCCCAAAAAATTACCATTGAAAACAGCAAACATGGAGTTCCATCTGACCCTGTAAATAAATCATTAACAGATGAAAAACAAGAGCCTGGTTTCGATCACTGATTACACCAAAGATGAATATTTGCGTATTTTATCGTTGGCTGATGAGTTTGAAAATAATCCCGATACGTCACTGCTTGCCGGGAAAGTTGTAGCCACCCTTTTCTTTGAACCTTCAACCCGTACCAGGTTAAGCTTTGAGAGCGCCGTGCTTAAACTGGGTGGCAGAGTCATCGGTTTCAGTGATTCCAGTTCTTCAAGTGTTACCAAGGGTGAAACTCTTTATGATACCATTAAGATTGTGAGTAATTACTGTGATCTGATCGTGATGCGACATCCTCTTGAAGGAACTGCAAGGTTTGCCAGTGAATTAACCGACATACCGGTGATCAATGCCGGTGACGGGGCCAATCAACATCCCACACAAACGTTATTGGACTTGTATTCCATTCTGAAAACTCAGGGAACCCTGGATAACCTGACAATCTTCATGGTGGGCGACCTGAAATATGGCCGGACCGTACATTCGTTGCTCATGGCAATGTCGCAGTTTAAGACCACATTTCACTTTATTTCACCCGACGAGTTGAAAATGCCTGAAGAGTACAAGTATTACCTGAATCGCTTAGGGCTTAAGTACACAGAGCAAAAGGATCTGACAGGTAACATTGCAGGCGCTGATATTATATACATGACCAGGGTTCAAAAGGAACGTTTCTCTGATCCTATTGAATATGAAAGGACCAAGAATGCTTATATTTTGAAAAACAAAATGCTCGAGGGAACAAAAGAAACGATGCGGGTTCTGCATCCCCTGCCACGGGTAAATGAAATTGACCTTGACGTTGATGCCAACCCCAAGGCTTATTATTTTACACAGGCACTCAACGGAGTCTATGTCAGACAGGCCATTATTGCATCCATTCTGGGTTTGAAATAAATTAAAAGATATATCCATGTTGCACATGAAAGACAAGAAACTGGAGGTAAGTGCCATTGAAAACGGTACTGTAATTGATCATATTCCAGCCAAAGCGCTGTTTAAGGTCATCTCCATCTTAAACCTCGACAAAATCGATAAACAGATTACTTTTGGGACAAATCTCGACAGTAAGAAACTTGGAAAAAAAGCCATTGTCAAGCTGTCAGATACTTTTTTTATAGACAAGGAGATTAATAAGATCGCACTTGTGGCTCCCCAGGCTAAACTTAACATCATCAGGAATTACACGGTGGTTGAAAAGAAGGTCGTAGAAGTTCCGGAAGAAATTATCGGCATTGCCAAATGCATGAATCCCAAATGCATTACCAATAATGAAAAAATTGTTACCCGGTTCAGAGTAGTTTCAAAAAAGGAAGTCAGGCTGAAATGTCATTACTGCGAAAAGATTACCGACCAAGAACACATTGAAATTGTCTAAATAACTTTGTCATCGAAGCCGGTCGAAGGAGTTTACAAGCATGTCGTCATGCCGTATTGCCCGGTAAGCCATAATGGTGAGTACCACGCCGATCAACGGAAAAATAGCCGATATTCCGAAAGAATGATCCGTCGGATTTAGGTTATTCCGGGTAATCACGTAATAAAGAAACATTATGGACAGCAATACAATCAGCAGAATGGTGTTGAGTATGCAAATCCGGATCTGAATCAGCCTGCGATTGTATAGGAATATGCATACAAAACTGATGATAGATGTTAACAAGACCAGAGAAATTACAGCAACGGTACTTTTGTAGTTCTGTGGCTCACCGTTACTGGTTTCAATGACAATTGCATGTGTCTTAAATACCAGGTTCTGGTTATCTGCATCAATCATGCTGGCATAGGGACTTACGATGAGAAAACTCATTATTACTGTAACAAGCAGTAAATAAACAGATTGTACTCGTTGTATCATAATTTCAGGTTTCTGGGTCAAAAATAGGAAAAAAATTAGTTGACAATTTATGTACCGAATAAAATTGAATTTGGATAATTTTGTAGAGCGAAAGGTATCATATGGATAAACGAGAAATACTGGCGATGATTTCATTACTTGATGACACCGACATTGAGGTCATCAATACAGTTACCGGCAATCTTGTTAAACAGGGGCCTGAGGTGATTCCGGAACTGGAAAAAGCCTGGGAAGGGTCACCCAATGAAAAAATTCAGACTCGATTGGAAAACCTGATCCAGGAGATTCAGTTTAACGGTGTAAAAATTGATCTTGAGCGATGGATTCGCACCGGTGCAGAGTATGTTCTCGAAGGTGCCTTTCATGTTGCACGTTTTCAGTTTCCTGATATCAGTATAGGCAAACTGAATGAACAGGTTGAAAGCATCAGGAAGGATGTATGGATAGAGATTAACAGCAACCTGACTGCCTTGGAAAAGGTCAAAATATTGAATTACATCATTTATGACCTGCATAAGTTCAGTCGCAATAACGATGACTTTTATGCACCTCAGAATTCTTTCATTAACCAGGTTTTTGAAAGCAAAAAGGGAAATCCTATTTCTCTGGCTATCGTGTATCTTGCGGTAGCCAGCAAACTTGAATTACCCATTTATGGTGTAAACCTTCCCAAAAACTTCATTTTAGCATATAAGGATGAATTCAGGCATCGTGATGCAGCTGATGAGTCGGAAGATATATTGTTTTATATCAACCCATACAATAAGGGCGCAGTTCTGGGCCGAAGGGAGATTGACTACTTCGTTTCGCAGCAGCAACTGAAACCTCATCCGTCATTCTATGTGCCCTGTTCCAATACCGACATTGTCGCCAGGCTCATTAATAACCTGATCCTTTCTTTTGAGAAGCTGGGCCAGGTGGAAAAAATAACCCGGATGAAGGAACTTCTCCGGGTCGTTGAATGATTTTATTCAGGTACATCCTTTATGGTACCTCAATATTCTATTTTGCATAGCTTACAGCCCTTGTTTCACGTATTACAGTAATCTTAATCTGACCGGGATAGGTCATTTCGTCCTGGATCTTTTTGGCAATTTCATAAGAGAGGCTGTCGGCTTCCTTATCGGTAACCTTTTCACTGCCAACAATTACCCTGAGTTCCCTGCCTGCCTGGATGGCGTATGTTTTCATAACGCCGGGATAGGACAGGGCTAAGGATTCCAGATCCTTAAGCCTTTTGATATATGATTCTACAACTTCACGGCGGGCACCGGGTCTGGCGCCTGATATGGCATCACACACCTGTACAATGGGAGAAATAAGCGAAGTCATTTCTACTTCATCATGATGCGAGCCAATGGCATTGCAAATCTCGGGTTTTTCCTTGTATTTTTCAGCCAGCTTCATGCCAAATACTGCATGGGGAAGTTCGGGCTCATCATCAGGCACTTTGCCAATATCATGCAACAGACCGGCTCTTTTTGCAAGTTTGGCATTCAGGCCGAGTTCGCTGGCCATGATGGCACAAAGGTTTGCCACTTCGCGTGAATGTTGGAGCAGGTTCTGACCATATGATGAACGGTATTTCATTTTACCTACAAGCCGGATCAGATCGGGATGTAAACCGTGAATACCCAGGTCAATGGTTGTCCGTTTGCCCACTTCCACGATTTCTTCTTCCACCTGCTTTCTCACTTTTTCGACTACTTCCTCAATACGGGCAGGGTGAATTCTGCCATCAGTAACCAGGAGGTGTAGTGCCAGGCGGGCAATTTCCCTGCGCACAGGGTCAAAAGCCGAAAGAATAATGGCTTCGGGGGTGTCGTCAACGATGATCTCAACACCAGTAGCTGCTTCAAGAGCCCTGATGTTACGGCCTTCTCTTCCAATGATCCGGCCTTTTATTTCATCACTCTCAATATTGAATACCGTTACCGAATTTTCAATAGCTGTTTCCGAAGCAACACGCTGGATGGTTTCCACAACCACCTTCTTGGCTTCGCGCCCGGCGGTCATTTTTGCTTCAGCCATAATTTCATTAACATAAGAAATAGCCTGAACTTTAGCTTCTTCCTTCAGTGATTCGGTTAACTGATTTTTAGCATCTTCGGCGGAGAGCCCTGAAATGGTCTCCAGCTGTTCTACCTGCTGCCGGTGTAACTTTTCAAGTTCTTCCGAGCGTTTGTCGAGCAAACCAAGCTGGGTTTTCATGTTTTCACGCATGGCTTCCAGTTCATTGCGGGTACGTTGCTGCTCTTCAATTTTTTGAGACAGCTGCATTTCTTTTTGATTCAGTCTGTTTTCAATTGCGTTAACTTTCGAATTCTTTTCATTGATGTAACGCTCATGTTCCGATTTTAACTGAAGGAATTTTTCCTTGGCCTGAAGCATCTTATCGCGTTTCTGTGCTTCACCTTCGGTTTCAGCCTCCTTGAGCATTGTATCACGTTTCTTTTTAAGGGCAAAATTCCAAAGGAAATAGGAAAGTCCCGTACCGCCAAGAAAACTTATACCGCCTATCACCAGGCATTTGACAGTTGTTAGTGTATCTAAGAGTATAATCATTGAATCTGATAATT
>CAYVBH010000235.1:5007-6336 GCA_964449015.1 uncultured Bacteroidales bacterium | reverse complement strand
TATTAATGCTGGAATATGCCAGAAAGCCCGGATTGTCAAGAAGTGTTTCATTTTCTGAAAGGATCGCAGCTACGGCCAGTTCAGCCTCAACCGGCAATCCTTTTTCGTCAGTAACTTCTATGGCAATGGCAACTTCTTCCCGGGGAGCAGAAACCTGTTTGCCAGGTTTAACCGAAATATTCAGTTTTTTGTTTTTATTGATGTAGACGAGCCTTTTGGCAAGCAGGTTTTTTAATGAATCAAAAGCAGTAAACTCTGCTACTCCTGCCGGAAAATCAGCAGTTGGAACTTTGAGCCTGGTTATACCCGGGGTTCTTTTGGTTTCCATCCAGTAAACTTTTCCTTTCATTTGCCCAATAAAATAATAAGTATTGGGCAGTATACCTGTTTGTTCGGCCGACAAGAACAGCGTATCAGCAGTTGTTTTTTCAACACGCATCGCAAAGCCTGATCTTCGTGCAGCAGGAAGGCTAAAAGTTTTATTGATACCTGACGGATGGGTAATTTTAAGATAGTATGCCTGGCCTTTCTCAGATCGCAACATAAAGGAGCCTGTACCTTTGTATGTACTGCTTACCTTCTTAACAAACTCGTTTCCGGAAGTGTAGATTTCTCCTGAAAAATCAACCGGCCGGTCGGCCAGGTTAAAAGATCGGAATGCAATTTTCGTATCTACATTGGATATCAATGCCCCTCCTTCGGGATAAAACATGACATTCAGGTAATTATCAGCTGTCGGAACAACAATGCCGGTAGCCACATCATTGTTGTTATAGGATGCGGTAACATTCAATTTCAGGGCTTCATTTTCTTTATATTCTGGCATAGGAAGGGTTATTAGTGCCTTCCCGGTTTTGTCGGTTTTCCCGTTTCCACTGGCCAAAATGTTGTTGTTGCTTACCAGTTCGTAAGAAAATGGCGCCGAAACAGGTTTGGATTCCTTTCTGGCAGCGATTATTGTAGCCCTGATGTCAGCACCGGGTTTAATGATGGTATCACGGAGCTGTACGTTCAATGAAACATTTTGAGACCTCTCGTCGGTAATAAAAATCTCTTTGTCAAATATCCTGTTGGAGGGTGTGTTTTTCATCCAGGAAGTATAAGCAATCAATTTGTAATAACCTGCATTCACCACCGGGGGGATAATGAGGTTGCCGTTTAGTTCATCGGAAGTGAAAGGAAGAACATGATTGACCACTTCATTGCTGTCCTTGTCAATCATAGAAATAAAAAGGTAATGACTCCTGGTTTGCAATTCTTTCCCTTCATCCCCTGATATCCATGCTTTAAACCACATAGTTTCACCCGGGGCATATACAGAACGGTCGG
>CAYVBH010000235.1:0-4997 GCA_964449015.1 uncultured Bacteroidales bacterium | reverse complement strand
TTGCAGGTAAACGCTTTCTTCAGGATATTTTTCCATGAACAAATTCAGTTTACCCAGTATTTCATTACTGACCTGAGCATGAACCTGTGAGAAAAGTCCGAATGTTACCAATGCAATTTGAATTGCAGTTTTATAACTTTTAATAATCATCATGATTGAAAGATTGGTTTTAAATAAACCAGAAGTAATGTAAGCAAGATATTTTTTAGCGAAGTATTCATTCTGAAATAATAGACCGCTTAAGAGCCATTGAACCCTATGTGCGCAATTGTCATGCCGATTCCTTCATGGCTCGGTTTGTAAATGCTTCGTTTTTCAGACCGTCACCTGCGCCTGGAATATGGGTTTGCTTTCCGTGTTATTCAAAAAGATGTCATTTGTACGAAAAAAAAGCCCCGGGCGACAAGGTTATATACTTAATAAGAAAAGGATTACGTCAGCCCGGGACCTCTCAAAACATTTATTTGCAAGCAGTTACTCGGTCTCGTACCTGCCCGTAGCTTGCAGGTAGGCGTTCATTCTGATCCGGTAATTGACTCGGGCATCTGTCAGCATATTTTTTGCTTGCTGCAACAATACCTGTGCTTCAAGCATATCAGAAATATTGATTATGCCTGCCTTGTAGTTATCCCTGTTGATTTTCAGGTTTTCCTCGGCTTGTATTATGGTTTCAACAGCAATATCAATCTGTTGCCTGGCTTCAATGAGTTCGTTCCAGCTTTTTCTGATTTGAAGCGCCATGAGTTCAGTATTGTCTTCACTGTTATTGAGTGCAATCTCTTCCTGATATCTTCTTTCTTTGATGGTGTGAGCTGCACCCCACCAGTCGGATATGGGAATGTTGATGGTACCGAAGATCATTGAATTGGTGGTGCCTTCATCAGGAATGTCATAATATAGCGCACCAACACCAATTCCGGCCTGGGGAAGGTATTCGCCAATTTTCATCCGTGTTTTGAGCCGCTCTGCTTTCAGGCTTTGCTGAAGCAGAGTGTATTCCTCCCGGTTCAGAACAGCCTCGTCGCTGTTCACATAAACCGCCGCGGGTTCGCGGAAATCAGCCAGTGTGTCAGCTAAAATCATCAAGGAATCATAGGGCATGCCGATATACTGGCAAAGAGCCATAGAAGCTAGCCGGATGCCGTTATCAAGCTTCAGCCTGGCACTTTTAATCTCACTTTGTTTCAGGGTGACTTTTAACACGTCGTTACGATTGATAAGACCTGCCTTCCAGGCATCATTGGCCTCCTTATGCAGGCTGTCAAGTAATTCTTCAACGGTTGACAGCGTTTGTTTTTTTTCATTCAGCGAAACCACAAGCCAGTATTTTTCTTCGGTTTCCAGCAAAGCTTCATTTCTTGAGAGGGTCAGTCTGCCTGCGTTCACATCCACGCCCACACGGGCCAGATTGTTTCCGTTCATTATCCGGCCCCCGGCAAAGACCGGCTGAATGGCTGTCACTGCTGCTAAATTTCCTTTATCAAGCATTGACAGGGATAGTCCCGGAAAATAGGCAAACTGGCCGGGCACCGGAACCGGAGGTGTGGTACCGTCAGTGGCAAGAATAGGAAGCTGACCGCCTTCAACATCCAGGTTGAACAGCGGATCGTTAAACCGGAATGTCATGGCTGTTGCACTGATTTTCGGAAAGTAATTCGTAAAAGCGGCCTTTTTTACCTGCTTTGAAGCAAGTAATTCCAGATTTGAATTCCTTACCTGCACATTGTTTTCAAGAGCCATTTTTTTGAATTGCTCAAGCGTATATTGATTTTGGCCAGAGGCGTTTTGCGTGGTTCCCGCAACAGCCATGGCAATCATCATCGAAACCAATACCGGTTTCATACCTGAACCATTTGAGGTAGTTCTTTTGCCGTGGTTTCTGAAAATCATCCAGTAAGCCACGGGTAGTATCAATACCAATAAAATCATGGAAGTTATGGTACCGAAGCAGATAACTGCACCCATTGGGCTCCAGAGCGGATTCGAACTGATGATCATGGCGATAACACCAACGGAAGCTGCAGCCGAAGTCAGGAAAATAGGTCGCATCCTCCGTTTCCCTGCTTCAATGGCGGCATCCTTAATGCTCAGTTTGTGTTTATAACGCAGTTCTTCGGCGTAGTCGAGCATGATGATCCCATTACGCACAAGAATACCAATAAGACTTACAATTCCCAGAATTGAGGTGATACCGAATTCAACCCTTACCAGCAGGACTCCCAGGAAAGCCCCCAACAGGCTGAGCGCTGATGAGCCCATCACAAGCAGAGCCAGGTTGATTTTTTTAAAGTGAATTACCAGAATCATAAATATCATGAATATGCTGATGACTAGTCCGGTCATTATACCCGGCAGGTATTCTTCATCATTCTCATAGGCGCCGCCGTAACTGATGGTAACACCTTGGGGAACATGAACAGATTCTGCAATGTCCCTGACATCGGGAAATATGCGGTTCACATTCTCACCGCGACTGATATCGGCCATCACCGTTAATGTGGGTATTCCGTTTCTGCGTGCGATCTGACCTTCATTCCAGTCGGCCTGAATGGTAGCTATTTGTCGCAATGGAACTGAAACACCGGGAATCAGGGAATGGATGTACTCATTGTCAAGATCTGCGGAAGCCGCTTCTTCAGCGGCATTTGCCTTAAGCCTCACCGTAACCGGGTAATCATTTTCCCATACTGTGGTTACCGGAAGTCCGTTATGTCGGATAGCCAGGTTCGTGGCAACGGTAGTTTTGTCAATGCCCAGGCGGTTTGCTTCAACGGCATGGATATCTATCCTGCTAGACGGCTGCTTGTCTCCGAAATCAGTGCGTACCCAGCATATGCCTTTTACGCCGAGCATCTTAACCATCAGCGAGTCTCCGGTTTCCTTCAGTGCACTGATATCGTCCCCGCTGATTCTTACCTCAATTGGGGCAGCCACGGGTTGATAATCGAGTTGCTTAAACCGGACGTAGGCGTTGGGGAAGTAATTGGCATACCTGTCCGAATATTCATCAAGCAACAGCTCGGTTTCCTTGCTTGAGGCGGTATTTACAATAAACTGCGCATAGTTTTTTGCCGGAATTCTGGGTGCATAGGTTGTGTGGAAACGCGGCGAGCTGCTTCCAATAAACGAAGTAATTGACATGATTCTGTTGTCTGCTTTCAGCAAATGTTCTAGGCTGTCAGCCACCCGGGCCGTACTTGTTAATGAACTTCCCTGTGGCAGGTAGATTTCTACCGCAAACTGGTTGCGTTCGGCAACCGGCATCAGGCGTTGCGGCACGATCAAAAACAGCGCAGCTGCCAGTAATACAGACACGAAGCCTAACCCTATAGTAAGTTTCGGCCTTTCAAAAGCTTTCAGGAGGTATTTTTCATAATTCCTCTGGATAAAACCAAGCATGTTGAATCCCTTTCTGCGAGCCTCTTTATTTCTGTGAAATCCTTTGCTTACAAAGTAATATTCCAGATAAGGAATCACCATCATGGCAACCAGCAGCGATATACTCAGGGTAAGCGTTACAGTCCAGGGAAACATTTGCACAAAGTCTTTGAAAGTGCCTTTCAGCGTGAACAGGAAGGGGAAAAAGGTAATACTTATCGCCAGTGTGGCTGAGAATATTGCTTTAAAGTAAGTATTGGCACTTGAAATGGCGGCATACCAGCGTGACATGCCGTGATCAAGTTTTTCCATGTAACTGTCGACGATCACAATGGAGTTGTCGACGATCATACCCAACACTACTATTAACGCGGCAAGCGTTACGGTATTTAATTCCAGCCCCAGCACATACATTAGTCCGAGCGAAATGAAAATGGTAACCGGTATCGAAGAAGCAGCCACCGAGGCCACACGCAAGGGCAGCAACAACATGGTTACCAGAATTACAGAAAGAATGGCAAACAGCAGTTCAAAAAGAAAGGTGGAAACGGATCTTTTTACCACACCGGGTTGATCGGCGATCCGGTTAATGCTGATTCCTTCGGGCAATGTCTTATTGAAATCTTTCAGCACCTGGTCAACATCTTCTCCATACTCCACTATATTATTTCCTTCAAGCATTTCCATGGAAATCAGGAGGCTTTTATGTGCGTTATTCTCAATGTAACTATCAGGATCAGGATATTCCCGGGTAATGGTTGCAATGTCCTTAACCCTGATCATGTTGCCTGAAGGGTCTGAATAGATGATCTGGCTGGCAATATCGTCTTCGGTTTTATAAACCGGCGATATATGTACAGGTACATCCGTATCTCCCAGATCCAAAGATGCTCCGGATGCTGTGAGTCCCTGGGTAAAAAGGTTTGCGGTAATCATGGAGGAACTGATGCCGTACTTTTCCAGTTTTATTTTGTCGAGGCAGATGCTGATCTGTTCGTTCTGCAGCCCGTAATGCCGCAATTTGGAAACTGATTCGATTCGCCTGAGCCGGTCTTCAAGTTTGTTCAGGTAAAACTCAAGTTCCCGGTAGCTGACGTCATCTCCTTCAAGCGAGATCAGCAAGGCTGATGTATCTCCGAAATCGTTATCGGCATAAAGTGCCAGCACACCTGCAGGGAGCGAGGGCTTCAGGTTGTTCAGGCCGTGCTTCAGCTTCGACCAGAATTCATCGGCATTTCTGACGTTGTCGTTTAGCTCGACAAACACGATCATCAGGCCTTCTTTGGAATATGAGTAGGTCTTCTTTTTATTTACCTCTTTATAACTGAAGAGGTATCTTTCCACCCTGGGGGTGAGTTGTTCCTCCACCTGTTCGGATGTGGCTCCGGGATAGGCGGCAATAACCAAACCCTGGCGTATGGTAAACACGGGGAATTCCTGACGTGGCATTTTAAACAGGGCAAAAACACCCAAACCAATGAGAAGTGCAATAACCAGGAATACAATCTGCCGGTTCTTCATGGCAGATTCCACAAAGGAGATCTTTTTGCTCATCTTAGCGGACTATTTTAATTGACGACCGGTCATTGATTTTCTGGTATCCGTCTGTAATTACCTGG
>CAYVBH010000234.1:0-6370 GCA_964449015.1 uncultured Bacteroidales bacterium | reverse complement strand
TATGTCAAATTTCATCAATGTGTCTGTGAATTTGTGTTTTTGCATTGGCGCTAACTAGCTTATAAACACACCAAAGGTGTGTTTATTATCCTTATTTGGTATAATAAACACACTTTTGGGTGTGTTTATTTGAACTAAAAATCCCTGGATATCTTTAATTTCCATAACTGTTAAATCTTCTGAAACACCTGTTTGCTATGGTTTTAAGACAAAAACGGCTTACTAAGTGAGTTCATATTTAAGCACACTTCGTGCTCCTCCGTCCCATTCCCAACAACTGCCGAATCGTTCTTACCCTACCTATCTCCCTCAATTTCAGTCTTTAACTTCAACCCAAACCTATTCAGCGTTTTCCGGTATTCAAACGAGTGAACCTGATGATACGGTAATCATCATCAGAAAGATAAATATAAGAGATTTATGGATAGGTTATTCAGGGAGGCATGAAAAAAGTGGCAGTAGCAGTTTGAGTTGCGAGCTGTGAGCTATGAGCCGTAAGTGTACCTGCCGTGCCACTGCAACGTGTCATTGCTAGGGAGGCACGACCGAAGCAACCGGAGCGAAGCGGAGCTCAACGAAGTTAATCTATGCAGTAACCTGACTCATAAGCTTAGATTGCCGCGGTCGTCGTGCCTCCTCCCTCGCAATGACGGCTACTTCCCTGCCACTGCCATTGCTGCTTGTCTCTTGTCCCCCGTCACCATTGCCCGCCGTAGCTTAAGCGAAGGAGGGTTGTCACTTGCCCCTATTCACCCCCTACCTCAACCCGCTCCGCTCCAGCAAAGCTTCAGCTGAAGGTTCCTGTCCCCTGAAACGCATGTAAAGCACCATGGGATCTTCTGTGCCTCCTTTGGAGAGGATATGCTCGCGGAAAGCCTGTGCAGTGCCTTTGTCAAAAATTCCTTTCTGCTGAAATACCGAAAATGCATCGGCATCCAGTACCTCGGCCCATTTGTAGCCATAATAACCTGCTGCATACCCGCCACCGAAAATGTGGTGAAAGCCTGCGCTGAAACATACACCGTTAACCGGAGGAAACAACTCGGTTGGAGCCATGGCAGCCAGTTCAAATTCGCTGACCGATCCATCAAATGCTTTGTTCAAGGTGTGCCAAGCCATATCATTCAGTCCAAAACTCAACTGCCGCACAAAGGCATACCCGCTGTTGAAATTGCGGCTCTTTAATATATTCTCCAGCATTTCCGCAGGCATCTTTTCTCCCGTTTGGTAATGCACCGCCACTTCATTCAGCCATTCTTTTTCTTCAGCCCAGTTTTCCATAATCTGCGAGGGAAGCTCCACAAAATCGCGATATACGTTGGTACCCGACAAACTCAAATAGGTTACCCTGCTGAACATGCTGTGAAGCGCATGCCCGAACTCATGCAAAAACGTCCGCACCTCATCATAGGTCAATAATGATGGCTTATCAGCCGTAGGTTTGGTGAAATTCATAACCAGCGAAACATGCGGACGCACATCGCTGTCATCCAACCTGTGCTGCTCGAGGTAATTGGTCATCCATGCCCCACCCTGCTTGCTCTCACGCGGGAAATAATCAACATATAACAAGGCCAGCAATGATCCGTCACTATCTTTTACCCTGAAGGTTTTTACATCGGCATGATAAACAGGAATGGTGTTGTCGGCTTCAAATGCAATTCCATAAAGCCTGTTGGCCAGTCCGAAGATACCCGCCTCTACCTTCTCGAGCTGAAAATAGGGCTTGGTCATTTCATCGGTAATAGAGAACTTCTCACTGCGGAGTTTTTCGGAATAATAGGGCCAGTCCCATCGCTGAATCTCAAAATCAGCACCCATTCTGCATGCACACGACTGCACTTCGGCATACTCACTTTTGGCTGCCGGTCTCGATTTATCCAGCAAATCAACTAAAAAAGCTTTCACCTTTTCAGGCGTTTTGGCCATGCGTTCCTCAAGCACATATTCCGCATAGGAATTGTATACCAGCAATTTTGCCAGCTTCAGCCGGTTGTTCACAATTTTGCGGATCACTTCCTGATTGTCCATGCCATCTGCCTTGAAGCAGCGTGAGCTGAAAGCCCGGAACATCTTTTCACGAAGTTCCCGGTTATCGGCATACTTCATGAACGGAACATAGCTTGGTGCTTTAAGTGTAAAGAGCCAGCCCCCGAGTTTTTTCGATTTGGCTTCGAGCGCAGCAGCTTCCCTGACAAATTCAGGCAGTCCGGTCAGATCCTCCTCACGGGTCAAATGCAATTGGTAAGCATTGGTTTCTGCCAACAGGTGCTCTTCAAACTGAAGCGATAAGGTGGAAAGTTCAGTGGTTATCCGGCGGTATTCCTCCTTGTCGGCTTTGTTCAGTTTGGCTCCGCTGCGTACAAAAGACTTATAAGTGTCTTCCAAAAGCCTGGACTGCTCTGCATCCAGGTTCATGTTTTCACGGTTGTCATAAACCTGTATCACCCGTTCAAATAAATGCTCATTCAGGGTGATGTCGTTATAGTATGCCGTAAGCATGGGAGAAATTTCCTGGGCCAGTTGTTGTATTTCACTGCTGGTAGCAGCTGAGTTGATATTGAAGAATACCTGTTCAATTCTTTTAAGCTTGTAATTAAGCCGCTCCAGGGCTTCAATGGTATTGGCAAAACCAGGAACTTCTTTATTGTTCACAAGGATCTCAAGGCCGGCGCGGGCTTCGCTGATGGCAGCTTCAAAGGCCGGTTTGTAATGGTGAGTCTGTATCGTGTCGAAAGGCACCGACTGCAGGGGTGTGTTAAATTCAATCATAAGCTGATTTCCGGTTTTAACTTTACTTTGTGAGTGCGAAAATAGGCAAATAGAGCGAATAATGAGAATCTACATCCTGTTTCCGTTAACCCATTTTTCTTATATTTACCGAAACCGAAATTGAAATGGACAAAACCATTCTTCTGGGACACGGCAGCGGAGGTGTGATGACGGGCAACCTCATCAGCAACCTGTTTGTCAGGCATTTCAATAATCCGCAGCTAAGCGTGTTGGGTGATTCGGCACTGGCAAACATAGATGGCTCAATGATTGCTTTTACTACCGACTCTTTTGTGGTTGACCCGGTATTTTTCCCGGGTGGCGACATTGGCAAGCTGGCCGTGTGCGGAACGGTGAACGACCTGGCTGTTGCAGGTGCAAGGCCATTGTATCTGAGCTCAGCTTTCATCATTGAAGAAGGTTTTCCCATCTCTGACCTGGAAAGAATTGTGGCATCAATGGCAGAAGCTGCAAGAAATGCAGGGGTTGAAATCATCACAGGCGATACCAAGGTGGTCAAAAAAGGCCAGTGCGACAAGGTGTTTATCAACACGGCCGGTATTGGTACCATAGAAAAAAAATATGCAGGCATTTCTTCAGGTGCGCTCATCAGTGAGGGAGATCAGCTTATTGTGAACGGTTTCCTGGGTGATCATGAAATGGCCATCCTGGCTGCCCGCGAGAACCTGCAGTTTGAAACACCGGTGATTTCGGATGTGGCGTCGCTAAATGGATTAATCAGTCAGATCCTGGATGCAGGAGTTGAAGTGAAGTTCATGCGCGACATTACCCGGGGAGGCATTGCCACTATACTGGCTGAAATTGCGACTTCGGTAAACAAAGGTTTGTTGATTGAAGAACAATCAATACCTGTACGGGAGCAGATCAACGGGATTTGCGAGATTTATGGTTTCAACCCGCTTTACCTGGCCAACGAAGGCAAGATGTTGATGGTGGTTTCACCCGGCTCGGCTCAGCGGGCATTGGAAATCATGCAGGGTCATCCCCTGGGAAAAGATGCCTGCCGGATTGGATCGGTAACAACAGCAAATGCCGACAGGGTATTGCTGAAGTCGGCATACGGCGGAACGCGGCTGTTGACGAAACTGGCCGGCGAGCAAATGCCTAGAATATGCTGAAGACTTAGCAGACCTGAAGACAACTCTATGCACGAATTCTCCATCATACAGGGCATTGTTGACATTGTGCTTGAAACGGCCCGGGAAAAACAGCTAACCCACATCAGTGTTGTAGAGGTTGAGGTGGGTAAAGCCAGCGGGGTTATCCGCGAGGCCATGGAATTTGCATGGGAAGCAGCGCGCAAAGACACGCTGCTCAGCAAGGCCGGACTGAAAATTGTGGAAGTACCGCTGGTGGTAAGGTGCAATACCTGCGGCCGTCAGTATGAACCAGCTGAAATATACGATATCTGCCCGGGTTGTGGTGAGGTCAGTCCGGTGATTATTACTGGCAAGGAGCTGCGGGTTGTGGCGGTGGAAACGTGAGGAGAAGCTGGATGCTGGATACTGGATACTGGATACTGGATGTGTGGGATTTGGGAATTGAGATTTGGGATTTGACTGCCGCTGCAACGCGTCATTGCGAGGGAGGTACGACCGAAGCAATCTAAACCGAAGCAACCGGAGCGAAGCGGAGCTCAACGAAGTTAATCTATGCAGTAACCTGACTCATAAGCATAGATTGCCGCGGTCGTCGTGCCTCCTCCCTCGCAATGACGGCTACTTCCACTGCTACTGCTACTGCCATTGCCACTGCCGCTGTCACTACCTTTCCAGCTCATAGCTCATAGCTTTTTCTGACTTAGAAGACTTAGAAGACTTTGCAGACTTTGCAGACTTTGCAGACTTTGCAGACTTCAAAATATTGACTAATTTTACTCATAACAAAAACATTCCCCATGTGCGATACTTGCGGATGCGGCGAAAACGGCGGAGGGTACACGATCGTCAACCCGACTGACCACAGCCATACCCATGAACACAACCATGATCATAATCATGCGCACCACCACCCGCACCCCCATGACCACGGGCATGAACATATTCATCAGCGCATCACCATTGAAACCGATGTACTGCAGCAGAACAACCTGCTGGCACAACGCAACCGGGGATATTTCGAGGCAAAAGGGATCACCGCGTTGAACCTGGTGAGCTCACCGGGCTCGGGGAAAACCACACTGCTCGAACGGACTATCCGATCGCTCAAAGGAAGAAACTTAAGCGTGATTGAAGGAGATCAGCAGACTTCCCTGGATGCCGACCGGATACATGCCACCGGTGTTCCGGTGCTGCAGATCAACACCGGGAACGGCTGCCACCTCGACGCCGATATGATTAACAAGGCTGTAAAAGCCCTCGATCCCGGTCAGAACTCGCTATTGATGATTGAAAACGTAGGCAACCTGGTTTGCCCTGCCCTGTTTGACCTGGGAGAAGCATTCCGGGTGGTCATCGTGAGCGTAACCGAGGGGGAAGACAAGCCCCTCAAATATCCCAACATGTTTCAGAGCGCCCATCTCTGCCTGATCAACAAAACCGATCTGCTTCCCTATGTGGATTTCGACCTGGAAAATTTCAAAAACAATGCGGCTAAGGTAAATCCGCATTTGCTATTTATCTCACTTTCAACCAAAACCGGCGCAGGTTTTGAGGAATGGCTCGGGTGGCTTGATCAATCTTCCCACAGCCACAACTAGATTGCCATCCGGGTTCATGGTTTATACCGAAGTAATTTAGAATCAATATATATTACACAGGATGTGATTTACTGTTATTTGAATAACATTAAATTTGTTATTTTTGTAACAGAAAATTTTTCCATCCGTATAAACGCATTTGGGGTTTGTTTTAAGTGGTTAAAGAATGAAAATAGCTGATATAGTAAGAATTACAGATGGCAAGCTGGTATGTGGCGCTGATGCCGGGGAAATAGAAATTACGCATGCGTTTTCATCTGACCTGTTAAGTGATGTGTTAACCATCAACCGGGTCGGCATTTTGCTGATTACCGGTGTGGCCAATTTGCAGACGATACGTACAGCAGAAATGGCTGAGGTTGCCTGTATTCTTATTGCACGTAATAAGAAAGCCTCGAAGGAAATGATTGAACTGGCAAAAGACAACGGATTGATTATCATAGAAAGTCCGGGCTCAATGTTCGGCAACAGCGGCAAACTGTATCAACATGGTTTGCAGCCGCTTTATTGATTGACAGTCAGAGGTACAGGAATGCGGTTGAGATGAAGGAGATGACCTATGAGTTTCCCATTGAAGGGGGCGATTTCATCAAGGCGGGGCATGCGTCCAGTAATGTTAAAAAGATTCTGAATCAGCTCAGTCTTGATCCTGCGGTAATTCGTCGCATAGCCGTTGCCATGTACGAGGCCGAGGTGAATGTGGTAGCCCATGCTTACCATGGTACCATGAAGGTATTTATCAGTCCGGCTGCCATCAGGGTCAGGGTTGAGGATGAAGGTCCCGGCATACCAGATATCGAAAAAGCCATGCAGGAAGGTTACTCCACTGCATCTGAGAAAGTAAGGGAAATGGGATTTGGCGCCGGCATGGGTTTGTCA
>CAYVBH010000233.1:0-6383 GCA_964449015.1 uncultured Bacteroidales bacterium | reverse complement strand
GGCTGATATTCATCAGCTCGGAGGTGATGGTAATTTGTTCCGAACGCAGGTTGCCTACCTCAATTTTCAAATCGTTGATTTGTCTGACCATGCGTTCGGCATGAAAACGGTTGCCAATGTAAATGACTCCCAGAAATGTGAGAAAAAGCAGGTATGGCAACTGTTTGAGTACATTTTCCCGGATCAGGAAGGTGCCGTCAATGAGTTCTTTTACGCGAACTTTGTTCCCGTTTTTAGTTGGTTCAGCGGCAACCTTCTTGTTTTTGACCGGTTCCCGCTTTGTGCTTTCCGATCCCGGGGTTTCAGCTTCGGGTTTGGGGACGCCGGGTCCGGCGGAATGTCTCCCGGTTTCTTTGCCAATCTCTTCAAAATCAATATGTCGGTCTTCCTGGTACATCTTATCGTTTCTCTGCAATCCGTAACCGGGCACTTCGCGCCCTGGGATTATTCCTTATCTCTTCCTCACTTGCTGAAATGGGTTTGCGCGAGATGATCCGGAAAGGCTCATAGCTGTTTCCGTACAGATCTTTCGCCGGCTGTTCGCGTGTATTTCCCCATCTCATGTAATTTTTTACCAGCCTGTCTTCGAGCGAATGGTAACTGATGATTACCAAACGGCCTCCCGTTTTCAGCATTTCTGCTGCCGCTGCCAGCATTTCTTCCAGGCTTTCCAGTTCCTGGTTTACCTCTATGCGGATAGCCTGAAAAACCTTCGACAAATACTGGTTTTCGGTTTGCCTGGGTATCTGGGATTCAATGCTTGAGATCAGCTGCCTGGTTGTGGTGATTCGTTGTTTCCGGCGTTCCTGGATTATCGCCGAAGTCAGGCGATGAGCATGTTGAAGTTCTCCATAGTCGCGGAAAATTCCGGTCAGTTTGTCAGAATCATATTCGTTGATTACGGTTTCAGCTGTCAGAACTGCTTTTCTGTTCATTCTCATATCCAGCGCCGCATCGGTCCGGTAGGTAAAGCCTCTTTCCGGTGTGTCGAAGTGGTGTGATGAAACCCCCAGGTCGGCCAGCAGACCGTCAATGGCGTTGATTCCGTAATACCTCAGGTAGTTCTTCAAATACCTGAAATTACCCTGTATGAAAAAGAACCTGTTATCATCGGGCAGGTTGGAAGCAGCAGCCTCGTCCTGATCAAAGGCATACAGTTTGCCTGCCCCCAAATTTTTAAGAATTTCAACGGAATGTCCTCCACCGCCGAAAGTTGCATCTACATAGGTTCCCCCTTCGGTGATGCTGAGTCCTTCAACACTCTCCTTAAGGAGTACCGGTATATGGTAACCGCTCATTCACCCCTGCTGTTTTTGGGAGCGCCCGCATCCTGGTGCACGTTGCCCATGATCTTTTCTGCAAGGAAAGCAATATCTTCACCGCCGCCCTCGATTTTGTCATAATCGGCTTTGGCCCATATTTCAATAACACCAAGATTACCGGCCATAACAATTTCACGATCCGCACTGATTTCATCCAGTAATCTCTTGGGGAGCAACAGCCGGTTGTTAGAATCAAGCATTACCTCTGCGGTACCTTTAAAAAAGCCCCTGAGGAATTGCTTGTGCTCCCGGTTATATGGATTGGTATTTTGCCTTAGGATTTGGTTTTGTTGTTCCCATTCCACCATCGGGTATAAAACCAGACAGGGATCAAAAATGTCCTTTTTCAGCACGAATTTCTCCTGCATGCATGAGGCCATCTGCTTGATAAAAGCAGCCGGCAAGAGCACGCGGCCCTTGTCGTCAAGCTTGCAGGTGAAATCACCCGTGAATGTTATCTGAACTGGTTTTTCCATTTGGAAGGTAAAAATAATACTTTTATTCCCACTTTGTTCCACAAATACCCATTTTTTCCCACTATTGTTAATAACTTTTTCTGCGGCAGGTTTATTGCATGCCAAAACGAAGTATTTTCAAGGAAATAGCAAGGTGGGACCAGATCACCGCGAATAACAGGAAAATTAACCGGTTATGATTAATTTTACAGTTTGCTTTGACTATTTTTTTGACCCCTATTTTTGGTATTATGGACGATCATAATGAACTTGTAAAACCCAAACTGGTAAACATCAGACAGGTGTTCCATGATAAGAATCCCCGGCTGGCCTCATTATTGCCGGGTTTTGTATACAGATACCTGGAACGCATTGTACACCAGCAGGAGATTAATGACATTCTGACTCGCCATGGTGACAAATACGGATTTGAATTTGCCCGTGCCTCGGTTAATGATTTTAGGGTTACCATTACGGTTCAAGGAGCAGAACATCTGGTTCCCGCGCAGCGTTATATTTTTGCCTCGAACCATCCGTTGGGCGGATTAGAAGGCTTTGTGCTCATTGATGTAATCGGCAGGTATTACATCAATTTGAAGGTGCTGGCCAACGACATCCTCATGAACATTGTCAATCTGGCACCGGTGTTTCTGCCCGTCAACAAACACGGCAAGCAGGCAGCAGAATCAGCCAAAAACCTGCATGAGGCATATTTGTCGGATATGCAAATTCTTACCTTCCCGGCCGGACTGGTTTCAAGGTACATCAACAAACAGGTAATGGATTTGGAATGGAAGAAAAACTTCATTACCAAGGCCGTCACATACAAACGTGATGTGGTCCCGGTTCATGTCAGCGGCAGGAATTCTAAATTTTTTTACAGAATCTATAAATTGCGGAAACTACTGGGTGTCAAGGCTAACATCGAGATGTTTTACCTGGTAGACGAGACTTTCAAACACCGTGGAGAACACATTACCATAACTTTTGGCGCTCCCATACCGTATACCGCATTCGACAATTCCAAAACCCCTGCCCAGTGGGCAAAATGGGTTAAACAGCAGGTGTACCTGCTGGCAGGAATTACGGATGTGCCATTATAGGGCGTATTTCTGTGGCACAAAAATTGTCAGGTAGAGTTCTGATTTTTATTTAATAACTTTAGTAATTATAAACTACTAACCTAATTCAATAATCATGAGAACAAGAAACACATTATTTGCAATTGTGGTAATTGCTTCATTGCTTATGGCAGGTTGTGCCTCCATGACCAAAACGCAGAAGGGTGCCGCTGTTGGTACCGCAACCGGAGCTGCCGCTGGTGCTATTGTTGGTAAAGCCGCTGGTAATACGGCTCTTGGTGCAATAATCGGTGCTACCGTAGGTGGCGTGACGGGAGCAGTGATTGGCAAACAAATGGATAAACAAGCCGAAGAACTCAAAAACGAAGTACCCGATGCCAACGTGGAACGCGTAGGTGAAGGTATTGTAGTTGAGCTCAGTGATAAGGTTTTGTTTGAGTTCGGTAAATCCGACCTGACTGCTGCTTCAAAACAGAGTCTCGACAAAATCATCGTGGTATTTAACAAATATCCCGATACCAATGTGGAAATTCAGGGCCATACCGACAGTAAGGGCAGCAATGAATACAACATGACGCTTTCGGTAAAGCGTGCCACCACGGTGGTTGACTATCTTAAGACCAAAGGTATTGCTGCTGGAAGGTTGATCGTTAAGGGTTTTGGAGAGGAAGTACCCAAATACGACAACGAAACTGAAGAAGGCCGCGCCCAGAACCGCCGCGTGGAATTCCTGATTACCGCTAACGAAAAAATGAAAGCCGAGGCTGAAAAACAAGCCGGCAATTAATATGTTATCTGTTTAATAACCATAAAATCGTATGACTATGAAGAAAAGAATGTTTGTTCTGTTTGCTGCAGTATTGATGAGTGCTGCTGCTTTCTCACAGGGTTTTGGCGTACGCGCCGGCATTAATCTCCAAAATGTTAATGGCAAGGATGATGCAGGTGACAAGTTGGAAAATGATATGACAGTTGGTTTTCATGCTGGGGTTAATTATGAACTCTCAATTGCAGAAGGATTCTATCTGCAACCCGGCTTAAATTTCAGCACTAAAGGAGCAAAAAATTCAGAAGACAATTTTGAAGTAGTTACCAGTCTTAGCTATTTAGAGCTTCCCATACATTTGGTATACAAACCAGAACTGGGATCGGGTAAACTTATCGTAGGCTTTGGGCCTTATTTGGCTTATGGTCTTATGGGTAAAATGAAACCGGAAGAAGGGGATGATATTGACGTTAAGTTTAAACAAGGCGAATTGTCTGATGACGATATCGTGGATATGATAATGGGTGAAACATATTATTTGAAGGGCTTGGATGCCGGTGCTGATATCTTTTTCGGTTATGAATTCGCCTTCAAATTGTCTGTTCAGTTTAATGCCCAGCTGGGATTATTATCCATGTACCCAAGCTATGAGGGTGACGATGAAGATGATTCGGTTTACAAAAACACGGGATTTGGTATTTCTCTGGGATATAGATTTTAATCTGCATTCCCAAATTGAGAATAAACAAAAAACCCCGCCAACGGCGGGGTTTTTTATGGTAAACACCTTCACTATAGAGAACACATTACCATAACTTTTGACGCTCCCATACCGTATACAGCATTCAACAATTTCAGAACCCATGTCCAGTGGGCAAAAGGGTTAAGCAATTGTACTTGCTGGCAGGAATTGCGAATGTGCCATTATAGGGCTTATTCCTGTGATATAGTAAATGTCAGGCATATTTCTAATTTTTATTTTTTGACTTTAGTAACTATAATCAACAAACTAAAATAAATAATCATAAAATCGTATGACTATGAAAAAAGGAATGCTTTTGTTGTTTGCTCTATTATTGATGAGTGCTGCCGCTTTTTCACAGGGTTTTGGTCTGAGGGCCGGAGTTAACCTGCAAACTATTAACGGAAAAAACTTTGCTGGTGATAAACTTGAGAATGATATGATCATTGGATTTAGCGGTGGAGTTAATTATGAAATCAGTATCGCTGAAGGTTTTTATCTGCAGCCCGGTTTGAATTTTGCTCTTAAAGGTGCCAAGGGAACTAATGACTTTGTGATTTTCGAAACGGAAGTTACTTCTCATATTTCTTATCTCGAGCTGCCCATACATTTACTGTATAAACCGGAATTGGGAAGCGGTAAAATAATCGTCGGATTTGGACCCTATGTTGCTTTCGGTATTGGAGGAAAAGTGAAAGAAGAGTTTGAAGGTTTGTCTGAGGAAACGGATATCATTTTCACAAATAAGGTGGACGAAGACTATGATGGTGATTATCCCGTGAGACCTTTGGATGCCGGAGCTGATGTTTTCTTTGGGTATGAATTTCCATTTAAGTTATCGGTTCAGTTTAATGCCCAGTTGGGTTTGTTGAACCTGTGGCCCGAATATGAGGTTGCTGATGATGACGATACCGTTTTCAAAAACACCGGTTTTGGCCTTTCTCTGGGATACCGGTTTTAATCAGCATTTCCAAATTGAGAATAAAAATAAAAACCCCGCCACCGGCGGGGTTTTTTTATGGTAAGCGCCGTTAAATTTTATTTAAACGATAGCAGGTTGATGTCAAAAATCATCACGCTGTTGGGTTCAATACTGGCCGGACTGTTCTCACCATAGGCCAGGTTGGCCGGTATATATACTATGTAATTGGCACCGGCTTTCATCAGCTTCAGGGCTTCTGTCCATCCCGGGATCACATCGCCCACGCCGAATTCGGCAGGCTCTCCGCGTTCAACGGAACTATCAAATACTTTTCCGTCAATAAAAGTACCCGTGTAATGAACGGTAACCATGCTGGTGTCAACCGGTGAAGGACCTTCGCCTTCCTTGATCACCTTGTACTGCAAACCGCTGGGCAGTGTGATCACACCTTCTTTTTTGGCATTTTCAGCCAAAAATTGCTGGCCTTTTATCAGGTTATCCGATGCCTTTTTAGCCACCAGCTTCATCAGGTAGGTGTTCATGATCATGTTAGCCTGGTCAGGTGAAATGATCTGGGGGGTTCCGTAAACCATATCTTTGATCCCCTGAAGGAAAATCTGGTCGTTGATTTGTGTTATGCCGGCTTTCTGAATACTGGTGCCCATCAACAGCCCCATGCTGTAGGATACCGAGTCCTGCTCATTTTTCAGCGAACTGGATTGGCTGAATGCAGGCATACACATGACGCCTATAAGAATAATTCCGAGTAGTTGTTTCATTTTTTTTGTTGTTTAAATACTGAATATGACTTTGTCTTGTCCAAGACAAGGCCAAAAGTACTATTTAATAGTGGATTATATACAACCGGCAAAACAATAATTGATTTTGCCGGTAATTGCTGTCGGGAGCTTCGCCCCGAACCCTTTTTGTCACTTTTCCCTACAGCTGAAATCAAAGTGTTTAAGGAAACTTAACTTTAAGCATGTTATTATTTGTAATAAATCATTGGCATTCGTCCGGGAGCTTCGCCCCGAAACCACTTTTGTCACTTTTTGCTGCAGCGCAAAAAGTAACCAAAAACGCCGCCGCTGCTG
>CAYVBH010000232.1:0-6384 GCA_964449015.1 uncultured Bacteroidales bacterium | reverse complement strand
CTTATGCACCGGTTGATTTTTCCTTTCGTTACGGACTCCCATTAAGCCATCAGGGTAAAATAGACACGCTGCAAGCTGGCCTATTTTGGGTGGATGAGGATTTTGCAAAGACATACGGCCTTGAGGTAACGAAAGGCCAATTTTTGCAAATGGATTACAGTGACTATTGGATAGAACAGGAAAAGAAAAAGAAGAACAGGAAAGACGAAAAGGAATACACCATGTCAATTCCCATTGTGATTAATCAAACAGCCGAAAAGATGCTCGGATTTGTTGATCCGATAGGACAACGGATTGGCAATAATGTAATCGTGGGAGTTGTTAAGGATTTTCATTATAGGCCGCTTCATTTTCCCATCGGGCCCTTAATTATGACCAACAATCCCGAGAACATCATGACGATGAATGTGCGGATTGCTCCCGGCAATACCACAGAAACTCTTGCATTCATATGTGATACATACAGAAAATTTAGGGATGACAGGGAATTCTCCTATAGCTTTTTCGATGATCTGCTGGATGAGAAGTACCAGGCGGAAAAGCATCTCAAAAATATCACGATGCTGTTTGCCATACTTGCCATCATAATTTCGGTATTGGGTATTCTTGGAATGGCCGTATTTTCAATTGATCGCCGCACCAAAGAAATCGGCATACGAAAAGTGACCGGTGCAAAAGTTGCAGAAATACTGGTTTTACTGAATAAGGAATTCATCCTGTGGGTAATGGTCGCATTCATAATTACAACCCCCATTGCCTGGTACGCCATGCACAAGTGGCTGCAAAACTTCTCCTACAAAACGGAATTGAGTTGGTGGGTGTTTGCGGCAGCAGGAGCAGCGGCAGTGGCAGTGGCGCTGCTGACTGTAAGTTGGCAGAGCTGGAGGGCGGCAACGAGGAATCCGGTGGAAGCGCTGAGGTATGAATAGTCTTGAACTATGATTTTCATGATTAAATGAAAACTATGATTAGAAAACAAAAGAAAAATCAAAGTCCATCATATTAATCATAAAAATCCTAACTTAAACAATGATTTCATAGTCCATCATTTATCATATAAATCATGGTTCAGACTTTATGACTGAAAATATTTTCATCAATCATAAGTATCCTCTTTCAGACCTGACCGGGAAAATCATTAAATGTGCTATTGAAGTTCATAACCATCTGGGGAATGGGTTTCAGGAAGTTATCTATCAAAGGGCATTAGCTATTGAATTTTCAATTCAGGGTCTTTCCTATGAAAGAGAATTTGAAATGCCTGTTTTTTATAAAGAAGAACAAATAGGCACACGTCGTGTCGACTTTTTTGTTGAAGGACTTGTTATGGTTGAAATAAAAGCAATTATCCAGCTTGAAGATGTTCATCTAGCACAGGCTATTAATTATCTTGAAGCATATGCAATGGAAGTAGGATTACTTATAAATTTCGGGAGTCGTAGTCTCGAATTTAAAAGAGTCATGAAAAAAAAGTATTGAACCATAATTAATTAAGTCTTGAACCTGCCTACCGGCAGGCAGGCTTTGAATAATTGATTAATTGAAAACTATGATTGAAAAATAACAAATAATCATAGTCCATCACTCAATCATATGAATCATAGTTCAGACAATTATCATAGTCCATCATTCAATCAAACGAATCATAGTTCAGACTTTTTTTGTAACCATCTCCCCTTTTCGAAGTAATCATTATAAAGATTACATTTATTTCATGATTGAAAAGCCGGATGAATATTTTATGAACCGCGTTAAAAACGGTGATCTTGCGGCCATGGCAGAGCTGTTTGAAAGATATCATGTGAGAATTTACAATTTCATGCTTAAACTTACTTTTGATAAATCAGTAAGCCAGGATCTTACACAGAATCTGTTCTACCGGATAATTAAATACAGACATACCTTCAATTCGGAGCACAGCTTTAAATCATGGATTTTCCGGATGGCCCGTAATATTCATATTGATTATTGCAAGCAACAACAGAAAGCATCTGAGCAATTTAAACAGGTTGAAGAATATGACATGAATATTGGAGAAGAAACTTCTGCATATGACGAAGAGGATTACGAGCGACTTGACATGGCTTTCGCAAGACTTAATCCCGATCAGAAAGAGATTATTATTCTGGGCAGATTTCAGAAATTAAAATATGAAGAAATTTCCAGTATAAAGGATATGTCGGTGCCTTCAATTAAGGTACAAATGCACAGGGCATTAAAACAACTAAAAGAACATTATTTTAAATTAACCTAATTCAGTAATATCATGAAATGCGAAGATGTGGAATTGCTGATGATCGATTATCTCGATAATGCACTTGAGAAATCACAAAAGGATGAGATTGAAAAACACTTGCAGAAATGTGACAGGTGCATTGACATAATGAAAGATTTTAAGCAAATAATTGATAAAATTGACGAGGAAAAACCCGAACAACCTGATGACAGTCTTAGGGTAAACTTCTATCATATGCTCCATGGCGAAATCAATAAACAAACTATCAGTAAAGTACCCTCTGCCAACTCAGGTACATTAATAAATAAATCCTCTGTCATATTCAGGATTGCTGCAGGTATTGCCATTCTGATCGCAGGCATAGTAATAGGAATAATTTTTCAAAGCTCTCTGAAAAACAGGGATAACGAAGCCCAATTATCAGAACTCAAAACAGAAGTTCAAAATATGAAAGAACTTGTAATGTTGAGTATGCTAAAAGAAGAATCATCAAGTCAGCGAATTCAGGCAGTTAGTTATGCTGAAGAATTTCCGGCTCCTGATAAGAAAGTATTGGATGCACTTGCATCTACGCTTAATAATGATAAAAACGTAAATGTCCGACTTGCAGCCGCATATTCATTATCGAAATATGCCGATAAACAATGGGTAAGAGATTCCTTGATTGAATCATTAACAAAACAAACTGAACCTATTATACAGGTAGTGTTGATTAATATTCTGGTTGAAAAAAAGGAAACAAAAGCCGTAGATGCCATTCGTCAGATTATTTATGATGACGCTACCCTTAAAGATGTAAAAGATGTTGCAGAAAAAGGAATTCAACATCTGCTTTAATATAAAAATATATTGAATTCAATACAAGGCACTGTCAAATACCGGTTTAGACAGTGCATCATAATGTTCAATTAAATACTTAAACTAAGAAAAAATGAAAATAAAAATATTTATAATCACTTTAATAGTTCTCCAACAAATGAACTATTCCATAAAGGCACAGGAGTATAAAGTACCTGCGGAAAATTCTAAGGATGTAATCCTTAATTTAGAAGGTTTTACCGGAAATCTGAATATTGAAGGATATTCAGGTAATGAAATTATTTTCAGTGCACCCGGTTCACAAATTGAAGTTCCCGATCGCGCGAAGGGTTTAAAACCAATTTATCCGGGAGGGACAGATAACTCCGGATTAGGATTATCAGTAGAAAAAAATGGCAACCTTATTGATGCCACATGTATATTACCTTTTACCAAGAAACGTGAATTTACGGTCAAGGTGCCAGAAAACATCTCAATTAAGGTAAAAAGCGAGTGTCAAAACAGTAGCGATATCTTCATTAATAATATGAAGAATGAGATTGAGATTCAGACATGTCATGACATAGACTTAAAAAATGTATCAGGACCACTAGTGCTTTCAACCATTGCCGGAGATATTAATATTATATTCTCTTCACTTAGCAACAATAACCCAATCTCAATTAATTCAATAAGCGGTGATATTGATATTACCTTGCCTGATAAAACCGCGGCCGATGTTGATTTACAAACAGTTACTGGAACAATGTACTCTGATTTTGATTTCTCAGAAAACAGTAAAGACATGAAAAGGGTTGGAGGCAATCAGGTTAGCTGCAAATTAAATGGAGGTGGTCCAAAATATAGTATTGTAACGGTAAGTAGCAATATTTATCTGAGAAAAGGAAAATAATAATTCATATTATGAAAAGTACAATAGTTCTAATAGTAGCATTTATAGCGATTATTTATCCGTTGAATGCCCAGAAAATTATAGACAGGAATATGGATTTTACAGGTAAAGAATCGCTGATTCTGAATATTCAATTTGCAGATTCAGTTAAAATACATACCTGGAACAAAAAAGAAGTATTTGCAAAAGCTTTTATAAATATAAACGACAACATTGACAATGAAATTTATAAGGTAGATTTTAATGAGACATCCGATAATATCATTGTAAATGCATCATTCGAAGAAGATTTTTTTAAGAATAAAGAGGATAATTGTTTTCATGATAATATCGTCTGGGAATTTTATATTCCTGAAAATACGCCTTTCTTCATTGAAACGATCAGCGGAAATATAATTATTGATGGTTTAACAACAGAAATAAAAGCCAAAACAATAGGTGGTTTTATAGACTGGACTATAACACCAGGCCAAAAGGCAGATCTTGAGCTAAAAACCATCTCAGGTGCATTCTATTCGAATATCGATGGATTATCAGGAGTAAAAAGGAATTCTTTTCCACCAGTGCTGATTGATAAACTTAATAATGGAGGATTTCCGGTAAAACTGGAGACAATCAGCGGTAATATTTACTGCCGGAAACTGTAATACGGATAAAAGAAAAAACAAAAGTCGGTTTATTTAATATAGACCGGCTTTTGTTATTGCTAATTTGCTAATTACTAATTGTTAATTGATTTCTATTGATCAGTCCTCATAAACCTTACCATAAAATCCAGGAATTACTTCGTAATTTCTTAATGTTTGAAGGAAAATGATTCCGATGATTTCGTTTTCCGTATCCATCCAAAATAACGAGGTCCAGTCTCCCCCATCTTTGCCGTATGTACCTGCCGGAAAGTCATAAGTGTATTTGTTAGCCACCCAACCGAACATGCCCCAGCCCCTGTTGGAAATATTGGAGTCGGAACCCAGCAGGTTATCAGGCAGTTGATTGCTTGTCATCAGATCTACTGATCTCTCACTTAAAATGGCTTTACCATTGTGCATTCCCTTGTTCATCAACATACGCGCAAACTGGAGATAATCACCAGGGGTTGATACCATGCTCAGGTTATGGATAGGTGTTCCCTCTCTTGTATTACCACTATTCGCGGCTTCTTCAATCAGTTTTATGCTCCCCTGATCATATTCATAAGTTGAAACAAACCTGTTGATTTTCTCTTTTGGTACATAATACTCAGTATCATTCATTCCCAGCGGATAAAACAGGTTTTGTTTCAAAAAGTCGTTTAAAGAAGTTTTAGTCACTACCTCAATCAAATAATCCAGAACAAGGGTAAAGCCATATTGAAACCCTTCACCTGGCTGACTGACAAGCGGAATTGAAGCAATCTTCTGCACTATTTCTTTCAAATTATTGGTTTCCGCAAACACCCCCAACGAATCATAGTATGCTGCGATATAATCCATTCCCGACTGTCCTGCCAGCAAATCATATATGGTAATCTCCCTGTTGGCCATTTCAAGTTCATTGGATGTACCCTTTTTCAGTACTTTCATTTCACTGAATTCGGGTATATATTTTGAAATGGGATCATTAATTGAGATCAGGCCCCTTTCCTCAAGCATTAAAATAGCTGCTGCGGTGAAGGGTCGTGCCGAAC
The DNA here is from genome assembly GCA_964449015.1 of uncultured Bacteroidales bacterium. GTDB lineage: Bacteria > Bacteroidota > Bacteroidia > Bacteroidales > UBA10428 > UBA5072. The sequence goes on along the minus strand of CAYVBH010000232.1, from coordinate 771 downwards.
ACGCAATTTGAAAAATACTGTTTTTTTGCAACGTATCTTTTCTTTCAACATTTCTGTATCCTACAGCCTGATGATGTATAACTTTATCTCTGTCAGCCAACAGATACTCAACCCCTGCAAGGCTTTTCGAAAGGACCATATTATGCATCTGGTTATCCAGACTGTCCAATCGCGATTTCGTTATCCGGGGATGCGAAGCAGGTAGTTCAATTGTATTGATGTCTTTTGGGCCGACTTTATCTGCTTTTTTGAAATCGTTATATAATTCACCGATCTCAGTTTCGGTTAACAACCGGTTATAGATGATAGCTTCATCCAGTAATCCGCAATAAAAAGAGTTGTTATCATCCTGAAATCCCATAAAGAGAGGAGCACCGGAAGCCAAAATTTCTCCTATTTCAAAACTTCTGATTTTTTGTCCGTTGACATATATGGAAGCCTGGTGGCTGGTATTATCGATTAAATAGGTTATATGATACCACTGATTCATTTCAAACCTGAAATCGGCATCATGACCCGTCCAGTTGGTGTTGTAAATAGTTAGCTGTAACTGATTGGCGCAGTTTGGCCCAAAACCCAGTCGCCACTGAGAATTGTCACGACTGATATTAGCTTTGCTGATCCATGAGTCATATTGCTTTGCCACAAATGGACATATCCAGCAACTGATAGACAATTGGTTCACTTTAGCTAAAGGTACAATTCCTGAAACCTCAATAAAGGCGTTTTTACCATTGAAAAAGCAGGCTTTGTTCTTTATGCCAACAAGCT
>CAYVBH010000231.1:0-6399 GCA_964449015.1 uncultured Bacteroidales bacterium | reverse complement strand
CTGCCAGCAGTCGTCAATAACAATATAGTCGTAACCGGCATCCTTCATTCCCGATGCCACCATGGCATCCGCAGCCTCCCTGATCACCTTTTCATTCACATCACAGGCGATCTTGTTCCAGCTGTTCCATCCCATAGGAGGTGTCTTAGCCAGATTGTCGAACTTCTGACTCCAGGAGATGGTGGCTACCATCAGCAAAAACAACGTAAGCAAGTTTCTCATGGCATTCAATTTCAGTTTATACAAAGCTGGCTATTTGATAACTCTTCCGGCAGTATAAAGTACGATTCCAATAATACACAGCCAGGCACTTTAGCTCACACCAGGCACTCAAGGCACTCTAGCTCACTCAAGGCACTCAAGGCACTCTAGCTCACTCTAGCTCACTCTAGGCACTTCCTTCATTAACACTTCCATCAATACTTTTTCAGCAACTCCAGCAATTTGGAGTCGAGTTTGTGACCATACCAGTCGGTGTAGTCAACATCTTTACGCCCCGAATCCAGGATTCCGAAATCGCCCCTGAAATTCCAAAGGGCATAACCGATATTATTGCTGGTAAGTATGTCAATAATGTCTCCGAACCAGGCCAGAAAGACTTCATGCGGTGTGTTCCTCCAACAGCCGCATTCACCGCAGTGCACACCTACTCCCTGCTTAACAAGCTCTGTCCAGGGCTTGTAATATTCCTCCAGCGTTTGCCTGCTGAAGTTTTGTCCGTCAATTACTCCCGGCCAAACGGGCATGGGAGCATCGGCCGGATTTTTCCAAACCCAGCCTGCCTGGTAATGCGAAACATAGTGCGGATAATAGCCCCTGCAGCTCTGTCCCATTTTCAGGTCAAACAATTCAGGCACTACATCATTACCTACGTTATTGCCATCGGCAACAATTAACCGGTCGGGACTAACCGCCCTGATGGCATTGGCAGCTCCCTGGGCCACTTTACGGTATAGTTCACCCGGAAGGGCACTGCTTTTCGAGAACTGGTCGTTCATATCTTCACGGAATGCCGGTTCATTGAGCAGGTCAAAACTGAGCTGCTCTTTCGGAATACTTTTTAAACGTTCAGCCCACATGCCCCAGTGGTAATAGAAGGCATCCTGCGCTTCCTTATCCTTCCAAAGGTTATAGGGTTCATAAAATCCGGCGTTGATGCAGTACCCTGGTGCCCGGTGCAGATTCAGACTTACATGCAGTTTGTACTTGTTTGCCAGCAAAACCAGCCGTTCCACCTCATCAATTACAGATTGGTTGATTTTATAGAAATCATCTCCGGTAATTTGTTTCGATAGGTCAATATCCAGATACCTAGGGTATGCCATAGGAATCCTCACAAAGTCAAAGCCCCAGTCAGACATCCAGCGAAAGTCATCCTCCATGGTTCTATTCGGATCATTTTCCTGCGTCGGGAAAGGCGAAAAATAATCGAGCAGGTTGAATCCCCTCCAACGCGGTAACAGGTTTTTAGGTACAACCTTACCGGTATTACTTAAAGCCGGATTGCCCATCAACGATAATGCGGCAACAGAAAGGGCCGAGTTCCTGATGAAGTTCCTGCGGTTCATGTGGTCTGATTAAATGTCGAATATTTTCCTTTCTATAAAAATACATCAAAAAAATGTTCCTTAAGTGTTAATTTGACCGCCAGGCATAAAAAAAAGAGATGCGTGTTTGCATCTCTTTCTCAAGCTATACTTGTACTGTAGTTACCTTCTGTCTGAGCTTCGCGAAGATCCTGATCCTGAAGACTTTTCTGAACTCCTTGAAGTTCCGGACGATCTGCTGCTGCTGCCCGAGCTCCTGCCTGAACTGCTGACTGCCGGTTTCTGCGAGGAGCGCTGTACACCCGAGGACTGGTGCGATTCAGACCTTCTGCTCTGGCTGGCCGACTGTGAAGACGAAGACTGTCGTGAAGGACTGGCTGTTGAGGTCCTCTCCCGGGTGTTTGTTGTTGCCGACTGCCGTGAAGAACTTGTTGCAGCAGGTTGCCGCTGTGTGGCTGTGCCGGTCGACTGCCTTGACGTACCGGCAGCTTCAGGTCTTCTTGTAGTACCTGAACCTGTTGTCTGCCTTGATGTGGAGGCAGAGGATTGCCTTCCGGTACTGGTATTGGATGATTGCCTGGGTGAAGCAACCTGTGAACCTGCCCTTCTGTCTGAAGAAGCGCCTGTTCTGCTTCCGGATGTTGCTGCTCTCCGGTCAGGATGTGTCTGGTAATATGCAGCACTGCCTTGCTCCCTGCTTTCAGGGCGTGAATAAGTGCTTTTATACCTGCCGTCATGTATTCCGCTTCTTACAGCCGGAGAATAAGTTCTTCTGCTTCCGTAATAATAGCTGTGATAGTTCGGATGACGGTATTCATTCCAGTGATGATAGTGACCATAGTAATAGTGAGTGTAGTGGTAATGATATCCGTAATACTGGTGCCAATACCATGAGCTCCAGGGATGCCAGTATGAAGGATAATAGCTGTAATACCAGGGAGAATGCCATACCAAATAAGTGGGCAGGAAAATGAACCGAATCACCGGCCATGCGGCAACCTCAACTGTGGTAACCTGGTTCACCACAACACGCTGACCGTCAACAACCCGTGCATTGCCTTTATAACCCGGATTGGGAGTTTCAGCATAAATGGGCTCAATGATGTAGTTCTTGCCATATAAATCTTCATCACCAATCAACTGGATCTCAACTTCATTATTGGCCCGCTGCACCACGGTAAAAACAGCTACGTCCTGGTTCTCCCGGGCATTGATGGCCACCTGAAGCACAATATAATGAACATTCTTGTCTACATTGTCAATAACACGTATGTAATCCACATAACCGTTGCCATCCAGGTCAAGGTTGTTGATTCTTGTGTTTTCGTCGTTCAGGCTTCTTTCAAAACCTTCCAGTGTTTCAGATTCCTGGAACAACTTCATCACCGCATAGAGATTCAGGTTGTCCCCCGGCAGACCGAGATAATCGTCCTGCCTGCCCTGTGCCCGGAGGGTTGTAAGTGCTGCGAGCAGCATCACCAGAACCGGGGTGTAAATGTATCTTTTCATGGTAGTATTTTTAAAACTTGTGAATACTAATTACTCTATACCAAATTTCATACCATCCTGATCACAGTGGAAAAAATAATGCAATTTGCTTAGCTATTTGATTTATTTACTGCACCTTAGACAACGGCCCCGGTGCACACAAATAGTCCCGCCACAGGTAGGGCAACGCCACTTCAGGTCTTCCTGAACTATGTACTTGCTGATACCCAATTCATTGATCAGATTGAGATTTTCAAGTAAGCTCATGTTGTAGCTTTTCCGGTATCGCTTGTCAAGTTGCTTCATCCGCTGACAGGGGTATTTGACGCAATCATAACAGAATCCTGAAGTCGTTTCAGCCAGGTGAACACAGTTCAGAATAGAACATTGTATGCAATGCTTTGGCTTCGGTTCAGCCGGAATACGGCATCCGTCACACCGGTTCTTAACTCTCAAATAAGCCAGGCATGTGCCGCAATTGATCCCGCATGGAGCTATGAGCGCGGGATCGAAGTTTTTATTGGGATTGCCCCCAGTCTTCATAATTTATATGTGAGGATTTTCAATCTTAAGATGCTCAGCTTCTTTTTTTAATTAATCTGAATGACCAGTATATCACATTTAAGAATATGAACATGTATATTGTCATTCCCCATGCCCCTTTATGCTGAAAAGGATTCAGAATCCGGTCGCTGATTTCATATAAAATGTTAAAAGGTTCCCTGATGATGTCCCAGCTGTTCCATCTTAAATACCTTCCCACATATACACCAAAACTTCCAAGAAACAGGAGTGATAAGGATACAATGGGCATAAACCGGTTGTGCACCTTTTTATCAATAATCTTTTCTATATCCCATAAACTAATAAAACCAAATAAAAGCCCTGTCCATGCGAATGACAGGATAAGGAACAAATCAAACCATTTTGGCATGGATGAGCTGATATCCAGGTGAAACAAATCAGTCAGGATATATAACGCGTTAGGAAAAAACAACAACCAGGTCAATATCAGTGTCAGGAGGCTTAATGTACTTTTCTGCAACCTGGGATAAATGGTAAGGATGGTGCTGAGCAACCAGGGTAAAAAGGCAAGAAAAAGGTTCCAGTTCAAAAACATGAAGGTCTTGGTGTCGGTGTAAACAAAACGAAAAACCGAAAAAGAAAAGCAAAGAATGCTTATTGCTCCCAGAAATAAGGCTTCGTTCAATCTTCCGAATTCTTTTAACTGCTTGAACATGGACTATTTTCAAATGATTGTGTAAAACAAAATGTTTACAATATATAAAGTATCTATTGTCAACGCTTTTCTATTGTCTTTAGTGCCTTAACAAAAACATTTCTTACTCCGTTATTATTTTCCTCAAGAATGGCCTTTTCAAAAACCGGAATCAACTGCTTTCTTGTTCTGGCATTGTACTTAGCAATTTCAGTGAGTGCATATGAAGCACACCACCTGATTACAGTAGTGTTCAGTACATCATCAGAAATATTCTGCAACAGAAAGGGTATGGCTTTTTCAGTTTTATCGGGAAAGTCTTTGGCCATATTTCCTATGGCTTCCGGAATACCCCATTTAACGCGCGGAGCTTTATAATCAATGTAATTGACCAGAATATCAATAAAGGGAATGAACAAAGCGGGAGCTAATTTTGTAACATTCTTGATCACATCAGCGCATGTGCCTTTATCAACCTCTGATGCCGATTCAAAAAAAACCACAAAGTCCTTTGCCTGAATATCATTGGAAATCAAAGCCTCTACCAGCTTGATCTGCTTTTCTTTAGGTCGTATTTTTGACCGCAGGATGGGTTCAATTTCCATAGCATGTGTTGTTATTTGCCATTCAAACAAATATAGGTCAAATAAATCTGTCATAAAACCAAGAAGAATGCTGATTGCACCTTAAAATCCAAGTTCCTCGTTTATCAGAATTATTTTTATCCTACCCTTAATCAATGATCTGCGCGTGACAACAATGTGGTTGCATATGCATTGTTCCGACAGGCAATCCTGACAGGAACCAGTTTTGATGCAAGGAGTTTTCAGTCCAAGTCGCTTGGCGTTAAGGGGCGCCACATATTTTCTGACCCGGTTCACAGCATCACTTTCTGTTTCGCATATTTTGTTAATCCCCGAGATCACAAAAACTGTTTTTGGCCCATATATTAGCGATGCCACCCTGTTTCCGCTTCCGTCAACATTAACCAGCTCACCAGCCTTTGTGATGGCATTGGTGCTCATTAAATAATAATCACTGTCAAAAGAATCAAGCTGTACCTGCCTTTTCTCCCCGGGTGATCCCGCATGGTCTCTGTCAAGTATTCTCAGGTTTTTGGTTTTCAGAAGTTCCTTAATCCCCAACTCCGTCAGGGTAACCGATCCTCCCCAGCTGACGGTTTTATTCTTTTCAAATTGCGAAAGCAAATAGGTAACTGCTTCTTCCCTGGTGTTGAAAAAGGCAGCATCGAAATTTCTCCTTTTTAAATTTTTAATCAGGCTATCCATGTTGTTACTTTACTTTTCTAGATACTCCATTTACTCATACAAGATGCTAGAGTTTTTCAACCAATTCAAAAATAACATCCTTCATGGCATCGAACTCTTTTTCCTCATATAACCGGGTCAGAAAAACAATCTTTCCCTGACTGTCAATAATTACGTTACGCGTAACACCGGCTTCTTTGTGTGCATAAAGCATGAAGATTTCAGCGCCCGGATCAGGTGCCAGCGGATAGGTTATCTGTACTGTTTTTGCAAACCGTGTTACCACATCCAAAGGTTCATCCCGGTCAATACCTACCAATATAAAAGGTTTGTCCTTCAAGGGTAGCCATATTTCATGCTCAATATGTGGCATCTCTTTCCGGCATACCCCACACCAGCTGGCTGTAAACTGAAGCATTACAATTTTGCCTCTGTTTTCGGATAACCTGAATGTGCTTCCGTCAGTGAGTTGAACTGTAAAATCAGGAGCCGTTTGTCCCAACTCAACAAGATAACCCCGGTCATCCTCCTGGGCACGCAGTGAATTATAGGATAAAACGACAACTGACAATAGAATAGTCCTTAGAGTTGCTCTCATATTAATCCTTTTATGGTTCTTACAGTCTTTTCCTCAGCGACAGAAATGCTATTCCATGTCAGTTGTACTGCTCCTTAAATAGCTCAATAAGTCTCTCCGGCGGAATGACTTTGTTGGGATATTTGTTCATCTCAGCAAGCACCTGGTTGGTGGCTATCGGGTTCAGTCCCATGTGTATCCCGATATCCTTCAGATAGGCCAGCTCTGCATCATTGGTTTCCTTATCAATATTCATCAGCAATACCAGCCGGTGAAACTGGAGTATTCTTTCAAACTCCG
>CAYVBH010000230.1:0-6409 GCA_964449015.1 uncultured Bacteroidales bacterium | reverse complement strand
GTTTTTTGTCGGTATAATAATTATTATTATTTTTGTGTATTATCGAAGGACTAATGGGAAAAAAATTTGTTATAAGAAAATTTGTAATCTTATTGTTGATGATCTTTACTGCGCTATTTTCAGTTGCGCAGACGACTGTTCAGATTGGAACAGATACATCAACCCAGAACAATCCGTTTAACATCTATTATGGATACGGTAGAAGTGCATCCATTTATCTCAACCCGGAAATAAATACAAGTGGGCAGATCATTTCTTTGGAATGGTATGTTTCAATAGCGCAGGCGGCAATTGCCCCTATAAAAATATATCTGAAATCAACACCGCTGGCAATGTTTCCTGCTGCAGATACCTGGACAAACCGCATATCGGGCGCAACATTAGTTTATGATAATGCAGAGAGTTTTTCTACAGTCGGATGGAAATCATTTACCTTAACAACCCCATTCGACTTTACATCCGGGAACCTGATGGTGCTGTGTGAGGCGAATTACGGTGGATCCGGAATTAGTCCATTTCCTGAATATCAATATACAGCCACTCCCGACAATAAGCATCATTATTTACAGGCTGATGGGGCTGAGCCAACAGGGACCGGTGTTATAAATACGTTGCGACCCAATATTAAAATATCATTTGCTTCAACCAATTATACACAGGATGCGGGTGTATACCAGATCCTGACACCGGGAGGTGTTATACTTTCAGGAATAAATTCACCGGCAACTATTAACATAAAAAACTTTGCAACCGACACTTTGAAAAAAGCCACTATCGCATGGAAACTGGATGGGGTTTTGCAAATGCCTTCTTATTCGTGGAACGGCATGCTTTTACAGGATGAGATTGCTACAGCTTTCACCATTGGCAACCTGAATGTGGCGCCCGGCCCGCATACCATAAAAGTATGGACAGAAATGCCCAACGACAGCACAGACCAGAATAATTTTAATGATACGATTACAGCTTCATTCAATGCATGTACATCCGTCTTGAGCGGAGGATACACCATTGGCCCGTCAGGTGCAGATTTTCCGACTTTCGCGGCTGCTCTTGCCGCCTTGCAGCATTGTGGCATCAGCGGCCCGGTTACATTCGATGTCCAATCAGGTACATATACAGAACGATTAAGTGTTCCTGAAATTGCAGATGCTTCGTCCACCAATACCATTACTTTTCAGTCATTGACCGGAATTAATACCGATGTTACCCTTAGGTTCCCAACGGATGCGACATACAATTACGTTGTAAAACTTGACGGTGCAGATCATTTCAGGTTTAAAAACATGACACTGCTAAGCACGGCAACCACTGCCTATACCCGTGTCATCGAAATGACAGGAAATGCCATCGACAACCAGTTTGTTGGTGATCATATTGCAGGCCCTGTTGTTACAGCCCTTACAACAAATACTGCCTTAGTATTTTCCGCATCGGACCTTGATTCATTATCAGTATTTGATCAAAATACATTTACAAACGGTTCGTATGGCATGTGTTTGTATGGTATAGGTTCAGCATCACTTGAAAACAAAACAACTATAACAAACAATATCTTTAATAATCAGTATTCCTATGCTATGAGATTGTATTATCAAAACGGGTTAACCGTAAGTGGTAATATTATTAATGGCCATACAGCCAATACCGGATACTATGGAATATATGCCGGTAACTGTGATAATGACCTTAAGATTTTAAAGAACAAAATCATTATTCCGGCCGGCAGTTATGGTATTTATTTGTATTATTGTGACGGAACTACAATCAAAAAAGGCTTAATTGCTAATAATTTTGTTCAGGTAGGCGGTACCTTTGCGACTTATGGTATTTATGCCACCTATTCTGCTTTTCAGGAGTTTTATTACAACAGTGTAAATATTACTTCTACAAATACTACCTCAAGAGCTTTTCATATAACCGCAGGTTGTACTCCGATTGTTCTGAAAAACAATATATTCTCGAACAGTGGCGGCGGTTATGCTATTTATTCTATCATGACATCTGGTGTTACTTCAGATTATAATGATCTGTTTACAACAGGCGCTAATCTTGGATATTGGGGTGGGGCCCGGTCAGATCTTGCCGCATGGCAGGCAGCCACTTTGCTGGATGCCAACTCTGTATCCGTGGACCCCAATTTTGTTAATGCTACAAACCTTCACACCTTTTCTACCATCCTGAACGGGTCTGCAACAGCCAATGCAGGAATCACCCATGATATTGACGGAGAAATAAGAGACATTTCTACGCCTGATATTGGCGCTGATGAGTTTACCCCATTAGCCTTAGATCTTGGGATTGTGAGCGTTGTTGCTCCAACCCAGCTTTCCTGTGCTCTTGGATCTGCTGAAAATTTAACTATCCGGATAAAGAACTTTGGAGTGAGCACGATCACTTCTGCAGATATTTATTACAAACTGAACAATGGAACACCTGTTCATGAAGTATTTAACGGGAGTATTGCTGCTGACTCTGCAGTTAATTTTACTTTTTCGGCAACTGTAGATCTTTCTGCTATGGCAAGTTACACATTTGAATTCTATGTCGTATTAGCAGGAGACCCGAATCCGTTAAATGATTCCATTTTAAATTATACTGTTGCTAACGGCTGGGATTTTTACAATTCAGAATATAACATGGGATTTGAACTGACTGAAGATGTCAGCAACTGGTCCGTTTATAATGCTGACTTAGGTACGTATAAATGGGTAATGCCTTACTCAAGTTCAACCTATTCACACACCGGTAATTATTCTGCCCAGTTTTATAATGGGGCCGCTAATACGGGGGAAGACTGGTTGTTTTCAAGATGTTTCTATCTGCAAGCCGGAAAAACGTATTCTTTGAGTTTCTGGTACAGGGCTTATAGTGCCAGCTATCCCCAGACGATCACGCTGAAATATGGCAATGCCGCGACCAGTGCAGCGATGACTACTACATTGACCACTCTTACAGGAATTGCAAATATTGTCTATCAGCGGTCAACGAGTCAGTTTGTGGCTCCGGCCAGCGGCACGTATTATTTCGGTTGGTCCGGCGCTGTTGGCAGCCAGTATTATGCATTTGTTGACGACATCAACGTCAAGATAATTCCGGATCAGGACGCTGCTGTAGTTTCTTTGACATCACCCATTAACGGTTGCAGCCTCGCGGACGAAAATGTTACTATTAAGATTGCCAATAATGGTCTTCAGGTAGTGAGCGGTAACCTGACAGCACATTATAAAATTGTTGGTGGCAATACCACGGTCACAGAATCCGTAATACAGCCGATTCCTTCTGGCGATACTATTAATTTTACTTTTACTACGCCGGCCAATCTGGCCGTTACAGCGGGTGACTCCACATTCGTTATCAGGGCATGGGTTGACCTCGCCGGCGACCCGATTCACGTCAACGATTCAATTTCCGGAAACATTCTTTCGTTACAGACCCCGGCCACTCCGGTGGTGATTTGCGATACGGTTGCTTATGGAGGAATGGCCACTTTGCAGGCTAATGCTGCCGGCATGTTATACTGGTATACAGATCCAACAGGAGGGGCGCCTGTAGGATCCGGCTCCACATTTACAACTCCGGTTCTTTTTGTTACAACTCCTTACTATGTAGAGGCAACAACAGGAAGCATAGCCGATTCATTAAACACGATTTTTTCCGGTGGTAATGGCTGCGACGGCGGAAATATGTTTGATCTGCAGCCTGTATCAACAAACCTGATCATCACAGGCTTTAGTATCAGCCCTTATGAGGCAGGTGCGCTCCCTGTAAGTGTTTATTATAGAACAGGGACTTACCAGGGATTTGAACAAAGTGCTGCACACTGGACGTTTTTGGGTACTTATAACCTGACCAGCATGGGGCCTGGCATCCAAACATATCTTGATGTTCCCGACTTCACCATTCCGGCAGGCCAGATAACAGGCATCTATCTTAACTTCAACGCAACCTATACCACGCTGTCAGCACCCGCAACATATTATGATCAGGCACTGCAATTAACGTGCGGTGCAGGTCTTTGCACTCTCTTTGGTGGCGTTAATTCTCTGCGAGCGTTCAACGGAAAAGTATTTTATAAAACGGAAGGCTGTACCAGTGCGAGGTTAGCTGATACTGCTTATGTTCAACAGATGTCTTATGAAGCTTCGGTGGTTTCAATGCCTTCACCTGTCGGCAATTGCAGTCAGGCTGCAGAAAATGTTACTTTAAAAATAAGAAACAACGGATATAATACTATTAGTGGCGGTTTAACTGCAAAATATACCGTCAACGGCAGCATGCCTGTTATTGAAACGGTTGCTAATACCATTTTGCCGGGTGATACCCTGACTCATACTTTTGCTATTCCTATAATTACCGGATTAACACCCACAAATCAGGATTCTGTCTACAATATTAAATCCTTTATTGAGTTGGCCGGAGACAATTATTCTGTAAATGATACCATAAATGAAACACTTAAATTAAAGTTTACCCCGCCATCGCCGGTTGTCTCGAATATTACCGTACCATATGCAAGCAGCGGAATATTAGCCGGTATCTCTGCTGATTCAATATATTGGTATGATGTTGCTGTTGGCGGGACAGAATTAGCTTCAGGTCCGGCTTATACAACCCCTTCGCTTTTTGGGACTACGGTCTATTGGGCGGAGGCCAGGTCGGGAGGAGTTTCGGATACGACGGTAATGCCGGCCCAAATTTCAACGTTCTCCGGGAATGCAAGAGGTTATTGGTTTACGGCGCCTGTTGATTTTACTATCACAGGATTAAATGTCCCTATCGCAGGATCAACACAAAACATCGCCGTAGTGCGTTTTACAGGGGCAGTTCCGCCACCGGTATTTAACAGCACAACCAATGCATTCAACACATTGTTTGTGACACAGGGCAATACAAACACTGGTTTTATACCCTGTTTTGTTAATATAGCTGCCGGCGATGTTATTGGAGTTCTTGGCGCTAGGGGGACTAATGATGATCAGCCTTATGCTCCTGCTGCTACAACAACTATTGATGGAAACATAGTTTCTCTCTCCAGAATGGGAATGCAGTACCCGCTTTCTACCAATCTCCCTCAGGATCTGTGGACAGAAGCAGGCAATATCGCAAGGATTGAATTTGTTTATACTGCGGTCAACGATAGCGGATGTCCAAGTGCACGCGTGCCGGATACGGTTTTTGTTACTGGTGTCCCTGCTTGTGATGTCAGCGTTCAGGATGTCCATACCCCTCATTCCGGGATCGAACTTTCAAACAATGAATGGGTTTCCATACGGGTAAAGAATTATGGTACCAGTCCCGCAGTTCATGTTCCTGTCCATTATGTTATCAATGGTGGCATCCCGGTAAATGACACCATTCCCGGAACAATCGCTTCAAACGACACGGTATTGTTTACCTTTGCCACTCCGGCCGATTTATCGGCGTTTGCCACGTATTATTTAACTGTTTATACTGATCTGTCCTGTGATTTCACATTGATAAATGACACGGTTCATAAAACAGTTATCTGTGATTCGCTTGTTTATTGTAATTCTGTGGCTTCATATACTGCCGATGAGGAAATATTCAGCGTAACCGTAAACGGTTCAACCAATACGTTTGACTGTTCCACCATAGCTCCTGGACCTGGCTCAATCCTGAATAGGTATTCTAATTTTATGACCTTACCTCCTTTAACGGCAATCGGCCAGGGGCAGACAATTAATTTTACCATTGAGGAAGATGAATGTGATGGTGCCTGGTATTGGTCTAACGGATGCGCGATCTGGATAGACTATAATCATGATGGCGATTTCACAGACCCCGGCGAAAATGTTTATGTTGAAAATACAACGACAGAGGGCCCGAGAATAATTACGGGTACCTTCACTGTTCCTGCTGGCGGTTATAGCGGGATTACCGGTATGCGGATCATTGTTGCAGAAAACAATTCGGGCGCAAGCCTTCAACCATGTATGACCTATGGCTATGGAGAAACAGAAGATTATCGTATCCTCATCCTGCCCCAGATTCCTCACGATGCAGGCGTTACAGCCTTTGTGCAGCCTACAGCTTTACTGAATGAGGGCGTTTTATCTCCTGTTCAGGTGATTGTCAAGAATTTCGGTGCAGATACGATCACGGCTGCCTCTAACATATCTGTTGCTTATTCATACAACGGAGGTGCCACCCAATCGATCATATGGACAGGTGGAGATATACCTCCGTTAGCTTCGGAAACGGTTGCCTTGCCGGATTTGACTGTTCTTGCAAATACCCATTCATTATGTGTCTGGACCGTTTTTAACGGTGATTCAAATTCCTTTAATGATACCTCCTGTATGGCTTTAACCGGGACACCGCAATTTGATGCCGGTGTCACGGCTTTTGTACAGCCTGCTGCATCACTTGTTCAGGGCGCTAATGC
>CAYVBH010000229.1:0-6501 GCA_964449015.1 uncultured Bacteroidales bacterium | reverse complement strand
TTATGGAGTTGAAGCGAGTTGTAGTTACCGGACTTGGTGCGGTGACTCCCCTGGGTAATAATGTTAATGATTATTGGAACAATTTAGTTAACGGTGTTAGTGGGGCTGATTTGATTACTCGTTTTGACGCCACAAATTTCAAAACACAATTTGCCTGTGAAGTCAAAAACTTCAAGCCCGAAGATTACTTCGACCGTAAAGAAGTACGCAAGTATGACCTTTTCACAGTTTATGCATTGGTTGCTGCTGATGAAGCAGTAAGCAATTCAGGGCTCAATCTTGATACTATCAACAAAAATAGGGTTGGAGTGATCTTTGGTTCAGGCATTGGTGGTTTTAATACTTTTTTATCAGAATTGGGGGATTATTTTAAGGGCAATCAGGTGCCCCGATTTAATCCTTTTTTTATACCCAAGATTATTTCAGACATTGCAGCAGGGCATATTTCCATTAAATATGGATTCAGGGGGCCCAATTATGCCACTGTGTCGGCTTGTGCCACTGGTACCAATGCCATAATTGATGCCTATAATTTAATCAGGTTGGGGAAAGCTGACGCATTTGTTACCGGAGGATCTGAGGCAGGAGTCTGTGAACCGGGGATTGGCGGATTCAATGCATTACATGCGCTTTCAACCAATAATGCTGAATATAAAACTGCTTCCCGTCCATTTGACAAAACCCGCGATGGGTTTGTTTTAGGCGAAGGTGGTGGAGCCCTTGTTCTTGAGGAATATGAGCACGCCATAAGTCGTGGTGCCAATATTTATGCAGAAATGATTGGCGGAGGCATGTCAGCAGATGCCTATCACATCACCGCCCCGCATCCGGAAGGTCTGGGTGCAACCTTGGTGATGAAGAATGCACTAGAGGATGCCTATATGAAACCAGAAGAAGTGGATTACATTAATGTTCATGGAACATCAACACCATTGGGCGATATCTCTGAAATAAAGGCCATTAACGCTGTGTTTGGGGATCACGCTCATAAGCTCAATGTAAGTTCCACAAAATCAATGACAGGCCATCTGCTTGGTGCAGCCGGAGCTATTGAAGCTATTGCAGCCATTCTGGCCACAAAATACGATGTTGTTCCTCCTACGATCAATTTCAAAAACCCGGATGAGGAAATTGACCCAAAAATTAACCTTACCTTAAATGTTGCACAGAAGCGCACTGTTAATGTGGCTTTGAGCAATACCTTTGGTTTCGGAGGTCATAATACTTCGGTTATTTTCAGAAAATATCCTGCTTAATATTGTGTTGAAGTCCATTTTCCGGCCCCAAAAGAATTACCTGTTTACACCCGAAAGAAGTTTTACAAGGCAACTCAGGCGTATCCTCGGATTTTATCCCAGGAATATGGAGTTGTATCAGCTTGCCTTTATTCACAAATCTGCCTCACATTTTGTTTTCAACGATACCAAGGTGAATAACGAGCGCCTTGAGTTCCTGGGCGATGCCATCCTGGATTCCATGATTGCGGAATATCTGTTCAGGAGGTTTCCAGATAAGGAAGAAGGGTTTCTTACCCAAACCCGGTCCAAACTGGTGAATCGTGACCACCTGAATCATATGGCCATCAAGTTGGGTATAAGCGAAATGATCATCTCCAAAATGTCGAAGGACAACCACAAATCGGTTTACGGAGACGCACTGGAGGCCCTGATTGGTGCGTTATACCTGGATAAAGGTTACAAGCGGACCAAAAAAATAGTATTGGAAAGGATCATCCAGAGTGACATCAACATCAACAGGCTGCTGACCACTGAAACTGATTTTAAGAGCCGGATTATTGAGTGGGGACAGAAAAACAAAAAATCGATCAATTTCACCAGCTTTGAGGAAATGGATGAAAAGACGAATTCCCCTGTATTTATTACCCACCTTTTTGTTGTTGATGATATTGTTGGCAGGGGCAGCGGATCCTCAAAGAAAGAATCGGAACAAAATGCTGCACACCAGGCATTGCAGGTATTGGAAAGCTGATCGGGCAAACTTCGCTTATCTGAAAGCTTTTTCATAAATTTGTACCTGTTTTGGAATTCCCATGAAATCGGATCAAACAGAAAAGAAAACACTCCGGCTTAAGGTTGAAACAGACCACAATTACAGGCTGATCGGTTTATCGTCTCACGAAAACGACTACCGGCTGGTTTGGGCTGTTAACAACCAACTGAAAATGAAATTTATCAGAATTGAAAACCTGGTGATGCACCATAAAAAGCATGGTTCCGATTTGGAGTTCAGCAGGTTCTTCTATGAGGACGAAGACCGGTATCTGAAGTATTACCTGTTCTCCAACCGTTGTCCCGAAGGGATCTTTTTTCCCGAAATCCGAAACATCGATTTCATTATTCAAATAATCGGAGAGATGACGGAAAACGATTTCAACCTGTTGGTTAAAGAAATTAAATCAGTATCCATCATTTCAGCCCTGTTTGTACTGCAGCCCGACAAGATTAAAAATTCGGGACAGCTGTTGCATGAATGAGGCTAATTCCCGCCTTTCTTTTCTGTTGCCAGTATCATTTTGATATCCAGGTTGCTCCCGATCTGCAGCACATCCACCAGATCCTGAATGGTCAGAGAGCCATCGGCACGCACAACAATGGTTACGTCAGGCAGTCTTGATTTGATCGCGGTTAATTCCGATTCCAGGTCCTGGTAAAGCACAGGTTTTTCATCAACATAATAGAGCTTTTTCCGGGTAATAGAAAGTGTGATCTGCTTCTTGGCAATAGTCTGACTTGAATTGGCCTTGGGCAGGAACAGGCGGATTACATGTGGATTGGCGAAAGTGGATACAATCAGAAAGAACAACAACAGAAAAAACATGATGTCATTCAGGGAGGCAGTTGCTACCTCGGGTTTGAATTCATGTCTTCTTTTTATCTTCATGGATTAACGGCTGACAATATTCATAAATTCAAAAGCCTCTTCTTCAACCTGCGATATGAAACGGTCAATTCTCATATTCAGTATGTGATATCCGGTAAAGGCGATGATGCCCACGATAAGTCCGCTACCGCTCGAAATCATCTTTTCATACAATCCACCGGAGATGATCCCGATACTAATGTTATCGGTAAGGGATATGTTGTAAAATATTTTGATGATACCCGATATGGTCCCGATAAATCCGAGCATGGGCGCAATACCTGCGATCAGGCCGAGATATCCGAGATGTTTGCTCACTCTGGCGATTTCGATGTTGCTGGCCGATTCCAGGGTGCTTTCAATTTCCTCGTTGGGTTTGCCGATTTTTCCGACAACACGCCTGAAAATGTTCGCATACGATGAATTGTCCTTTTCAAGGTGTTCCGCTGCGGCTTTCATATCACCCTTTTTGAGCAGGTCATTAAAATAGGCCACATATCCCGGATCGATGACCAGGTTTCTTCTGATGTCAAGATATTTTTTGATAATCAGGTAGACGGCAACAATGGAAAGAAGCACAATAGGGATAAGGATGTAACCTCCTTTGATGAACATGGTGAGGAAATTAATCTCACCGGTGGATCCGCCGGTTTTGGTCATTTCCATTGCAAATTCAGCAGAAGCTTCCTGGGCAAACAACAACATGCTATTTATCATAAACTAATTTTTCTGTTCAATGGTTTAACGTAAAAAATCCCTAAAGGCTACAAAATTATATGAAATCTGATAGTATCATTCAACTCATGGGCATAAAATTAACCGGAACCACAAATTTAACCGGTATCGGGCGGCCGTAACGCATACCTGGTTTCCACCGGGGCATGGCTTTTATGGCTTTTACCGCTTCTGCGTCAACAAGCGGATTGATGCTTCTTTCAATTTTGATGTTGTCAACAAGTCCCATCCTGTTCACTTCAAAACTGATCAGTACAATGCCATGAATTTTCTGTTTGATTGCCTGAGGCGGATAAAACACATTCAGCTCAAGATACCGGGTAACAGCTACTATTCCGCCCGGAAATTCAGGAAGTTTGTCGAGGTATCCACCGGAGCCGGCGCTGGTTCCATCGCCAAGCAGGTACCCCCCGAAAACAACGCTGTCTTCCAATGATTCGGTGCCGGAAGTCATATTGGTATTGGTCTTCACTTCTTCCTGGGGCTTAAAGGAATCCTGTACGGCATTTTCGGTTATCGTAAAGTTGTGCATGGGATCAGGCTGATTGATTTCAGCTTCTTCAAATAATTTTTCTTCGGGAGCCGATGCCTGTCGCATATAGGCATCCAGTACTTCCTTGCTCAGCAGTGAGCCATCCACGCTTTTCAGGTAAGGGTTTGTTGAAGGATTAAGCAGGACTGATGCATTACCTGCTGCATTAACATACCAAAAATAGCCCAGCGAAATGGTCAGCACAATCGAAACGGAAATGAGAAAACTGATCAGAAACCTTCTGTGATAATGTCTTCTGAGCCGATAGGAACCATATTCCTTATTCCGGTTCTCAAAAACCATTTCATCAATCGTTTTGCTTACATCAGATCTCATTAGTATATTGTGTCTTTATGCTGACACTATAGTTTATTCATGATATAAAAATACATAATGAATGCAATTATTGTGCTAAAAAGATGCTGCTTTTATAATATTCAAAAGCCCCGTCACTGACGGGGCTTTGTGTAACCCTAACCACTACTGTTTAATCAGATAACCTAAAATTCAGCTGTTTGAAACAACATTTTCGGGGAAGAAAAGTATGTTGAAATAAACTGCTATTTGTTTGCTTAAGCTAAGTTAGCACAACTGCCGGTTAACAAAGTCCAATAACTGTTAAAGATTGTTAAAAAGCTTACGCGCAAAAGGTTATGAATTTATCTTTGTCACATGAGTAAAAGAATCATTTGGATTGTCACGATATTCATGGGATTAGCGATGGCGACCCTGTTGCTGGTTCAGGCGTATTGGATTAAGAACGCAGTGCTGGTTAAGGAAAAACAATTTGATCAGCTGATTACCCGGGCAATGATCGATATCACACACGAAATCGAAAGGCTTGAGGTGAACAAAATATCTTCCCGGTTATCAAATCCACTTACAACTGATTCAATCACATACATGTCGCCTGCAGATACCGGCACTTCTGCGACCATGCAGCGGGTTGTTGCGGAAGATGTGAACGGGCTTACAGAAGAAGAGAATCAGGTGGGTGATTTCGCGGAAAGACGAAAAAGAGAAGCCCGGCAGTTTCTGAACAACAAGCGTTCGTTTGTTGACCGGATTGTGGCATCGATGTTCACAGGTTCACCGAGGATTGAAGACCGGATCAATGCTTCCGAAATGGAAAATGTGATACGTAAAGTGCTTACCGATACCGAGATTGATTTGCCCTATGAATACGCGGTTCTTCGCATGAACAACGATACCGCTTACCACTCTGATCATTACAACCCGTTTGCCGAAGCCGAGTATTACAGTATTCAGCTTTTTCCCAATGACATATATGCGGAATCCAGCTATCTGAAGATTTATTTTCCGGAAAAAGATGATTTTCTGTTCCGCTCGCTGAGTTACCTGGCCGGATCATCACTGCTGCTAACCCTGACCATCCTGGTCAGCTTTGCCCTCACTGTATTCATTATGTTCAGGCAAAAAAGGTTATCAGAAATACGCAGCGATTTTATCAGCAACATGACCCATGAACTGAAAACTCCCATATCTACCATATCACTGGCATCGCAAATGCTGGGTGACAAATCGATTCCCCCCGAGCTTAAGAATATGGGGCAGATATCCAAAATAATCAGTGAAGAGTGCAGGAGGCTTGGAAACCAGGTGGAAAAGGTGTTACAAACCTCCGTATTCGACAAGGGCAAGATCAGACTGAAAACTGGCGAAGTGAACATGCATGAGTTGATCAGCGGCGTAGTCGACAATTTCTCCATTCAGGTAAAGAACCGGAACGGCAAGATCAGTACTGCTTTGCAAGCAGACAGCTTTTTATTGCAAGCCGATCAGGTTCATATTACCAACGTGATGTCGAATTTACTGGACAATGCAATTAAGTATTGCAATCTCGATCCTGAGATAAGAGTGGAAACAGCCAATAAGATGGAGTTTTTCATGATTGCCGTAACGGATAATGGTATTGGTATTAACCGTAACGATCAAAAGCGTATCTTTGAAAAGTTTTACAGGGTTCCTACCGGTAATGTTCATACTGTGAAAGGATTCGGGTTGGGGTTGAGTTATGTGAAAATGATTGTTGAAGCCCATCATGGGTATGTGGAGGTGGAAAGTGAGTTGCATAAAGGAAGTACCTTTAAGATATATTTACCATTGAAAGACACGCTGCGCCATGCAAAAGATTAAAATTTTACTTGCCGAGGATGATGAAAACCTGGGTATGTTATTGAGAGAGTATCTCCTGGTTAAATCCTTTGATGCGGATTGGTTTATAAACGGAGAGAAAGCTTATAAGAGTTTTGTAAAAACCCATTATGACCTGTGTATCCTTGATGTGATGATGCCTGTGAAAGACGGGTTTACGCTGGCCAGGGAAATCCGGA
>CAYVBH010000228.1:0-6502 GCA_964449015.1 uncultured Bacteroidales bacterium | reverse complement strand
ATCGGCCTGGTTTCTCTTTTTTGGCATCGGTAAAAGCGCCTTTTTCATGTCCGAAAAGCTCACTTTCAAACAGCGTATCGCTTAACGAGCCCAGGTCAACGCTGATGAACACCTCGTCGCGCCTGGGCGAATTGCGGTGCAGTGCACGTGCCACCAATTCCTTACCGGTTCCGTTTTCACCGAGGATCAGTACATTGGCGTCGGTTTTGGCTACCTTATTAATGGTGTTGAACACTTCCTGCATCTTTTGGGAACTGCCGATGAAATCAACAAAGGGCTGATCCATTACGTCACTCATCTCCTTTTGCCTGGCACGAAGTGCTGTAGCTTCAAGACGCGATCTCCGCAGCTTTATAGAAGAGGATATGGTGGCAAGCAGTTTTTCATTCTGCCAGGGCTTCAGCACAAAATCGGTGGCTCCCGATTTGATTGCTTTAACTGCCCGCTCGGCATCGCCATATGCAGTAATAAATACCACAATAGCCTGAGGATCAATTTCCAGGATGCGCCCGAGCCAATCAAATCCTTCCTGTCCGCTAATGGCATCCTTATTAAAGTTCATATCCAGGAGGATCATGTCGAAGTCCTCCTTCGACATCAGTTCGGGTATTTTGTCTGGCGAATTCAGGGTGACTAACTTGTCGACATGAGGCTTCAGAAGTAATTTAAGCGCAAACAATATATCCTCATTATCATCCACTGCCAAAATGGTCCCGGTCTTTTCTGTCATGTCACTAGGGTTTTGATACCAGAACAAAAGTAAAGAATTAGTTTGAAATTAATCGGCATTTCCAAACGCTTTATTTTAAGGCAACAGGACAACAGACTGTTCGTTTTCGTACTATGGGTGTTTCAATTTTATACACTCAGGTTGAAAACTTATTGCTTGAATTTTAAATAAAATGTTGTATTTTAACGATTTATTGTGATTGGCATAATTCATGTTAAATCTCATACTAATTATTTTGAACAAAATTTTTCAGCACGTATGAGCAGTATGGATCGTAAATTAGAAAAAAAGAGATTCGGAAAAAAACAGATTTGGCTGGGTATTGGAATTATCCTGGTTTTGGCAGTGATTGCACAAATCATTTTCGGAGACAAAAGTTCCAAACTGAATGTAGAACAGGAAAAAATTACCCTGGGTGAGGTGCAGAACGGAAAATACCAGGATTACATTTCGGTAAACGGCACCGTGGAGCCCCTTCAGACCATTTATCTCGATGCAGTTGAATCTGGCCGGGTCGACAAAATACTTATTGAAGAAGGTACACGGGTAAAAGAGGGAGATGTTATTATTACATTGAGTAATTATAATCTCCTACTTGAGATATCAAGCAATGAAGCTGATGTAGCAAGAGCTGTGAACGATCTTAAGACCGCACGACTTAGTCTTGAGAACCAGAATCTGCAAACACGTTCCAATATTCTTGAGCTTCAATATAGGCTTAAGAAACTGGAACGCCAGTTTAACAACAATCAGAAGATGATAAAGGATAACCTGGTATCTAAAGAAGAATTTGAATACAGTAAGGAACAATACGAAGAAACTAAAATCAAGCTTGATCTGCAGAAACAAAAATATTTCCGCGATTCTGT
The DNA here is from genome assembly GCA_964449015.1 of uncultured Bacteroidales bacterium. Taxonomy (GTDB): domain Bacteria; phylum Bacteroidota; class Bacteroidia; order Bacteroidales; family UBA10428; genus UBA5072. The sequence goes on along the minus strand of CAYVBH010000228.1, from coordinate 4,903 downwards.
TTACACAATTACACGCTTAGCCACCGATGAGGAGTCCATACAGCGTATGCAACAGAATCTCAATATCACGCGAAGAAGACTTGACGATCTCAATATAAAGGCGCCTGTCGATGGTGAGCTTGCCACCCTTAATCCGGAAGTCGGTCAGGTCATTAATTACGGAACGCGTGTGGGTACAATAAATATACTTGATTCATATAAAATGCGTGTTTTGATTGATGAACACTATATCACCAGGATCAACCGTGGACTTCCTGCCGATTTTGAATTTGCTGGAAAAAAGAACCTGTTGCAGATTGTCAAGGTATATCCGGAGGTTCAAAGCGGTACCTTTGCTGTAGATATGAAATTCACAAGTCAGATTCCTGAACAGATCAGAATCGGGCAAACTGCCCGTATTCATTTGGAACTTGGAGAATCAGAAAACGCCATACTCCTGCCCAGAGGAGGCTTTTATCAAAGCACCGGCGGTCAATGGGTTTATGTTCTGGATCCGTCAGGAGATATGGCCAGAAAACGGAATATAAAGCTGGGCCGGTGGAATCCAAGGTATTATGAGGTACTGGAAGGACTCAATCCGGGCGAACAGGTGATCATTTCCGATTATGAGAATTTTGGAGATGCCGATAAACTTATTTTAAAAAAGTAAACAACATTAACCTAAATATTTCATATGATTAAAACAACTGATCTGGTAAAGGTTTTCCGCACCGACGAAGTGGAAACCACTGCACTGAATAAAGTGAACATTACCATTGAAAAAGGTGAATTCGTGGCCATCATGGGACCTTCAGGCTGCGGGAAGTCAACCCTGCTGAACATACTGGGACTGCTGGATACACCTTCCTCAGGCCAGTATTTTTTCAACGGCGAAGAGGTTGCCGGTTATAAAGAAAAACAGCGTACCAACCTGAGAAAAGGAAACATTGGTTTTGTTTTTCAGAGTTTCAACCTGATTGACGAACTCACGGTTTACGAAAATGTAGAACTGCCTTTGCTCTATCTGAAGGTTTCTCCTACCGAACGCAAAAAGAAAGTAGCAGAAGTACTTGAGAGAATGAAAATCACGCATCGCAAGAAACACTTTCCGCAACAATTATCAGGTGGCCAGCAGCAGCGCGTGGCAATAGCCCGTGCTGTGGTTACCAGGCCTCAGCTAATACTTGCCGATGAGCCCACGGGTAATCTCGACTCAGCCAACGGAGAAGAAGTGATGAGCCTGCTTACCGAACTGAATAACGAAGGGACAACCATCATCATGGTAACCCACTCACCTTCAGACGCCGACAAAGCACATCGGATTGTGCAACTGTTCGACGGACATATTGTGACAGAAAATATCAGACAAATACTTTAATTACCAATGCCATGAAAGAGATCTGCATTCCAATTCCTTACCTCAAGGCCCAGGAGATTGCCGATGTTGAAGTTTCAGTTGCCGGTCAGAAGCTGCAATACAGCTTCAGAGTAGAATCGTTCCCCTGGGAAGTGGATGATGAGTTTTCATCCCTGACCGATCCGCTGGAAAGGTCACTGGCCCGGATATATAAACTTAAAACCTCCATTGAGGGTTATGACAAAGCCTGGGAACTGATTCAAATCTTCAACCCCGATGAGCATGCCGATCACATTCATGTTTTGTACCGGAAGAAAAAGAATAAATAAAAATAGAAATAAACTAATATCGCCTTTGTATGAAAAAAGTAATGGTGTTCCTGTGTTCCCTGATTATGTTAGGTTATACGCCTCTTAAGGCCCAAAAAGCCTGGTCGCTTGAAGAGTGTATTAATTATGCCATTGAAAACAACCTCACAATCAAACGCCAGGAACTGAATGTGCAATACAACAAGAACAATCACACCCAGAGTTATTTCAATGCATTACCAAATGCAAATGGTCAGATAAACTATGGTTATAGTTCAGGAAAAACAATTGACTATTCCAAATTTGAATATGTTGATCAGAACTACTGGTCGGGAAGTGCCGGATTAAATAGCAATTTTACACTCTTCGGTGGATTTCAGGTTATTAACAATATACTAAAGACGAAGTATGATTTCTTAAAAAGCCAATCCGATCTGGAAAAATCAAAAAATGACATCTCCTTGCAGCTGGCACTTGCCTACCTGCAGGTACTTTTCACAAAAGAGCTGGTTGAGGTTGCCAAGGTTAAAAGCGATGTTACCTCAATGCAGGTTGAACGTACCAAGAGGCTTTTTGAAGTAGGCAATGTTGCGCAAGGTGAATTTCTGCAGATAAAAGCACAGGAGGCCATTGACAAAACAAGCCTGATCAATGCAAGAAACAACCAGCTACTGGCATATCTTGATCTGACACAATTGCTGGATCTTGATTCGACTGGTGGATTTGATGTTGTTGTGCCGGCAAATATTGAAATTAAACTTTTATCCCCCCTGGAATCAGTAGAGAATATTTTTGCCAAAGCACTGGAAATAATGCCACAAATGAAGAGCGCTGAATATGCGCTTAAAAGCTCAGAGAAACAATTATCAATGGCATGGGGTCAGGCTAGTCCTTCTGTTGATTTAAGCGGAAATTTATCTTCACGATATTCGCAAGTGGCTGAAGATATTGTCAATCCAGGTGAAGATTACAAGCTTAAAGACCAATTGAATGATTATTATTACAAACAGTTCTCTTTAGGTATCTCAATACCAATATTTAACCGTTTGCAGGTAAAAAACAGCATCAGCAACGCAAAATTACAGGTTAATGATTACCAGATTCAACTGGACCAGACAAAAATGGCCCTTTATAAGGAAATTCAGCAGGCACATGCCGATGCAACTGCGGCGCAGGAAAAGTTTTATTCAAGCGTAGAGGCCGTAAATTACAATGAGGAAGCTTTTAAATACACAAGCCAGAAAATGGAGGTAGGCCTTGTAAATTCGGTTGATTATAATGTTGCGCAGAATAACCTGATCAGTGCCAAGTCGAATATGCTGCAGGCCAAGTACGAATACATTTTTAAACTGAAAATACTGGATCTGTATATGGACAAGCCCATTACGCTTTAGTTCTGTAATATGGGTTAGGTTGTTGCCAGGTGTGGACTTCCGCACCTGGTTTTTTTCTAGGTGAGGTCGAACGCATTCCAAATATCTCCTTCCGGCACTTCTGCTGTAATGACTACCTCTTTCTTGGTTACCGGGTGGACAAATCTGATTTTCCTCGCATGCAGGCTGATTCCTCCGTCGGGGTTGGATCGGGGAAATCCGTATTTCAGGTCGCCTTTTATGGGACAACCGATATGCGCCAGTTGCGCCCTGATCTGGTGGTGCCTGCCGGTTTCAAGATCCACTTCAAGCAGGTAGTAATTGTCTGACTTACCGATAACTTTATAACTCAAAGCCGCTTCTTTGGATCCGGTTTTGGCTCCTTCGTTGCAATAGGATTTGTTCTGTTTGGCGTTGCGGACAAGATGATGCACCAGGCGGTCTGATTCTTTGGGTGGTTTGTTTTTAACAACTGCCCAATAGGTTTTGCTGATCTTTCCTTCGCGAAACATGGTAGTCAGCCGGCTCAATGCTTTGCTGGTACGGGCAAACAGCACAGTCCCTGTAACCGGACGGTCAAGCCGGTGTACCACTCCCAGGAAGACCTCGCCGGGTTTTGTGTATTTTTCTTTGATGTGTTGTCTGATCTTGTCGTCGAGCGACAAATCACCTGTGGCATCCTTCTGCACCAAGTCATGCGCGGTTTTATTCACCGCGATGATGTGGTTGTCCTCGAACAATATGTTGAGTGGTTCAGGCATTGTGAAAAGATAATTTCATAATTTGATAATTTGAAAATTCGGAAACCTGGCTGAAGGTAGATGGCTGGACAATCTTAAAATTATCACATCATCACATCATCACATCATCAAATTATCAAATTAATATTGCTCTCTATCATTCGGAAATTCCAGGTTTTTCACGTCGGTGATGTAATTGTTTACCGCGCTGGTTATTTCCTGATACAGGTTGTGGTAACGCCTCAAAAACCGGGGTGAGAAATCCTGGTTGATCCCCAGCATGTCATGGCTCACCAGCACCTGTCCGTCAACAAAGCGGCCCGCACCGATTCCGATAATCGGAATCTTCAATTCCTGGGCTACTTGAGCGCCAAGCCGGGCAGGTATTTTTTCGAGCACTATGGAAAAACAACCGGCATCCTCAAGCACATGAGCATCTTCAACCAGTTTTTTGGCTTCTTCTTCATCCCTGGCTCTTACCACAAAGGTTCCGAATTTATGAATCGACTGCGGCGTGAGTCCCAGGTGTCCCATTACCGGAATTCCTGCGCACAGGATTCGGGTGACCGATTCCACGATTTCTTTTCCTCCCTCCAGCTTCACACCGTGTGCCCCGGTTTCTTTCATGATCCGTATAGCAGAATTCAGCGCTTCTTTCGAATTTCCCTGGTACGAACCAAAAGGCAGGTCGACGATTACAAGTGCCCGTTCAACAGCCCGCACCACGGCAGAAGCATAAAAAATCATTTCATTGAGCGTGATCGGAACGGTGGTTTCGTAACCGGCCATCACGTTTGAGGCTGAATCTCCTACAAGAATCACGTCAATACCGGCCCTGTCAATAATTTTGGCCATGGAATAGTCATAGGCGGTAAGCATTGAAATCTTCTCACCCCTGACTTTCATCTCCTGTAATACATGCGTGGTTATTTTTTTTGGCTTATCGGCTGCAGCAACTGACATAGCTAATTATTTAAAGTATATATTAAGCACGCAAAGTTGAGAAATAAACATGGAAAACACAAAAATCCGTTACATTATGTCACGTTTCATCAGGCTTGCTCTGTTGATTCTGTCACAATGCCCATCGTAAAACTGTCTATTTGTCAGCATGGCAGAAATGGCACAATCCTTGTCGATTAGGAA
>CAYVBH010000227.1:0-6541 GCA_964449015.1 uncultured Bacteroidales bacterium | reverse complement strand
TCGTTCTTTGTGTCAAGACAAAGAATGAAGTGGGGCTTCGGGGCGAAGCCCCGGACGCATGTCTACTATGTACGACCAATACAAAAACGCTTGGTAAAATTTGCCTTGTTAGAGTTTACTTTTTGTGCTGTTGCAAAAAGTGACAAATAATTGGTTGTGAAAATAATACTCCTTTGTATTATGAGACATTTGCCTGCCGGCAGGCAGGCCTGTCGAAGTGTGTCACACTGAGCTTGTCGAAGTGTGACTTACAACAAGTATTACACTGAAACCTCGATTGTAACGAAATACTAACCGTTTCAACTATTTCCTTGAAAACACCAGCGCCAAACCGGTTCCGACAAAAATAAGCCCGGTTACCCGGTTAAAAGTCTTTTTAAACCAATGCAAACTCTGAAGTTTATTGATTCTCATCCCAAAAAAAGCATAGAGCATATAGCATCCAAATGCAACCAGGGCAAGGGATGTGAATACAACCGTATAATCAAATAGTGTGGCTTGTCCAAATTTTATAAACTGCGGGAATAACGCGGTGAAAAACAAAATTCCTTTGGGATTACCAATGGCTATTAAAAAGCCGTCAAGAAACAACCTGCCTTTATTTTTCGGCGATTTATTTGCTGAAAGGTCATCAGGTTGATCCGGTTTAACAGGCTCAAACAGGAGTTTCAGCCCGATAAAAATAAGATACAAAATGCCGGTCCATTTGATGATGTTGAACACAAAGCCCGACGCCAGTAATATGGCGCCCAATCCTAGCACCGACAGCAACGCCATAAGCAGATTACCGGTCAGGTTACCCAATCCGCTGTAAGTTGTTTTAAACAGGCCGTGATTCACACCATGACTGACAGCCAGCAGCATACTAGGCCCGGGGGTTATTGTGGCAATAAACATAATCAGAAAGTACGCCGTGAAACTACTCAATGTCATTTGGTTGTCAATTTAATAAGGCGAATTATTAACAACAGGATGGCCATCATGCCACATGTTGCGATCATCCGGTTGTGGCTAAAGATAAATCAAATACATGAATATGCAACCGGGTAACCTTAGTACGGCTCAGGCAATGGGCTGTGCCTGAGCCGGACTTTTGGGGTAGAAAAGGTCACCTTCAATTCTTTAATAATTTTAAGTTTTCCAATGCCTTTGGATCGTATTTGTGAATTTTTCCTACTATTTCACATTTTTCCATCATTTCACAATCTGCGCATGTATTATATTTCCGGGCTTCAACACATTTTTTTATTTCGCATTTGGCGCAATGAATCATTTTAGCTCCTTCTTCTCTACATCCTGTACATTTTAGCATTTCAGGAGATATATCAGTAACATGATAATGTTTTTTCCATTTCTCAGTTGTTTCGATAAGTAACTGAGTATTATTTGTCATTGTTGCTATCCTGGCATCACATTTTGAACAATCCAATCCACAACATGCTATTACTTTTTCCATTTTGTTATTTTTTGACTCATTTTCTTCCCGATAAATGTAAATGTATTCGAATCAAACCATTATTCCAAGTCTATTCTTCGTTGTTGCAGATCAATCTTCGACCAGCCGGAGCGGTATTGCAGGCAGCCAGGTCTTGGCTCTTCATTGCAAAAAAAAGCAGGCAAAAAACCCAATTCATTGAGCCTATTGCCTGCGCTGAGGAAAATCAGGTTGTATAATTTCTGGTTACAGCAACACGGTTATTGCACCAGACTTTTCAAAACAGATCCAAAAATTACATAACTGGTATTTCCGCCAATGGTGCCTTCGTTTTGCCCCCACAGGAACGGCCAGTCGTCGTAATTTTCAAAATGGTCGGGTTGCCTGAACAGGATTCCCGGAGCCACATTGCCCGGAATAAAGGAAAAGTCAGCCCTGTTATTGCCATAAAAGACTGCTTTCGGACGTGTAGCACCCACGGTGGCCACCAACGAATAGTTGTGATAGGGGTGGCAGCCAAACAGGAAGTCGGAAGTCTTGAACACGTCACTGGCTTCGATAATATCGGGGAAATATTTCCGGGCAAAGCAAACGGTGGTACCAAATTCCAACAGGGCTCCACCACCTGCCCAATTGCCCAGACCAATGGGAACTCCGTAGGGATTCTGTTTTTCAAGACTGTCAATATATACCTTGTACTTGACCACATAAGGGCGGAGCTTTCCTTTATAGGAGGCATCCAGGTGCGGTACGGCATCTAATGCCGTCAGAAGGCCGAAAATAGCGTTACGATCAAGCGCAGGCCATAACAATTCCTGGAATTTATCGATATATTGTTTCTCACCGGTTGAGATGTAAAGTTGGAGATTGGTGGACACATCAGCCGATCTGCCGCCCCAAAGTGAGTTAATCTGAGGCCGGTTGGCAAGCAATTCAGTAGCTTCTTTCTGAAGCCTTTTAGATTGCGCCAAAGCTCTTGTCGAAAGATCGTCGTTATATCCCTTCAATGCCCTGCTTGCTGCGGCAAACATCGTTGCTGCCTGGAGATCGAGGCCGGGGTTGCGGCTGGTAAATGCCCACATGTCATCCTTAACTCCGCTCGACTGGCCATCGGGAGCTATTTCATAAGGGCCCAGGTTCGGATTATAGGGAAGTCCGTCAGTTATTGAGGCGGCGTCACCCAGGTGATGGTAATTATCGAGGACTGCGTTAGAAAGCGTTTGCGACATATGACCGATAATCTCTGCCTGGGCTACCAGGTTCAATGTGCCATGCTCAATAAACTGCAATATGTCGGGTGTGCCATCCGGGCGGTGCAGGTCGACATAACGCTGCTTCTGATCAACAAAAGTCTGATCGCGTAAGGGTTTAAAATATTCCCAGGTTCTTACAAAGTTCTGCACCACGCTGATGTTCGATCCGGTTTCGATGTCAAAATCTCCGGCATCGAAGTAACCGCCAACATTTAATCCGGGGATCAATTCCAGGGGCTTATACTTCGTATCAGTCGTTGGTCCCTGGGAATGGAGGTCGAAATGATCGGTATTCGGCGGAGCCTGCAGATAACCTTCCTTGAACGGCTCACCGTGCCAAACCCGGTAAGCCTCATTCACCTTCATATGATTCATATGTATCGGGATCCAGATATCGCTGGTGGCGTCGGTGATCTTATCGTAAACGTTCTTTTCTATGATGAAGTTGTTTGTTTTAACGTTGCCATACTGAATGTAATATATCCCCGGGGTGTTCACCGCAGAAAAATCGAATTTTACATAGTGATACTTAAAATAGTCACCCCACGATACGATTTTGCCACTGAATACTTTGGCTTCTGTACCGTCGTCGCCTATTTTATATATCGATGCTTCTGCCAGGGGTTTGTCTTTCTTATCGAGCTCAATTACAGCGACTTTCTGTTGCGAGGGAATGTAGCCCACCTGCGAGAAACCGATGTTGGGTTCTCTTAGCCAGCCTTTGACGGCATTGGGCTCAACGGTCCAGGTCAACACCCTGCCTGTTTTTCCTGCAGGAAGCACACTACGAACTACATACCAGCCGTTTTGTGCCAGCATACGTCCGTCATAAAGCTCCAAATCGGCATCAAGCGAAGTGATTTTTACCATCCGCTCGGGTTCATCGGGTGCCAGCAGAAAGATCCGTCCGGTTTCGAGCGAAAGCGGATCGATAAATTTACCGGTACCTCTGTCATCATAAGTTTTATATCCCTTGAACTGCTTAGGTTTTTCACTGTTAGGCTTTGTGGCGGTAGTGCTTACCGCATAGCGGGGGAACCGGTTGATACGCCCATCCATCACGTAAGCCTTTCCCCAGTATTGCGAGGGAAGAAACTCAAGGTTGAATCCGGCACTTCCTTCAAGCGCCTTGGGAACGGGCTTGTCGAGGTAAACGGATATCTCAACACCTTTACCCTTGGCCGTGACAACCACGCGTGAATCAAAGTCGTAATCATTGTACCTCAGCTTAGCCTCAATGGTTTTCGTTACTTTGTTTACTGTCCGGTTTGAAACTACCGGAACCAGATCCCACTGTTCCGGCGTGTTGGAAAGCCTTACTGCACCGCCTTGTGCTGTTCTCACACCATGGTGAATCAATTCAATACCGGCATTCTTTTCATCGTTAAAACCTCCGGTAAAAAGGTTGTTGTACACAAGGACATTGACACCCTGCCTTTCGAAATACTCACGATCATTGAGTATCAAATCCTGGCCCGTGGCATAACCAATTGCCGCTATGAGCAATACTGCAAATAATGAAAATCTCATTCTATTCATATGGATCATAAATTGATTTTTCTATAGTGGTTTGATTAAAACAAAAGCTGCCCTAAATAGTTGATCTGGAAATAAAGTTACGACTTTGTGTCCTTATATTTAAATTATTCCCAACTGTCCCGGATGCATCCTGATCATTTTCGTGAGCGAAATTATCGGATACTGCGACATGGGGAGATGAATCTTCCGGTTTAACTCATTTTTAACACGGAATGTAAGGGAAGTATGTTGCTGACATCCAGCCGGTAGCTTCACCCCGAACTTTGCCCGTCAAAAGGCAACCCCGGATCTTCATTCAATAATTAATAAAATAATTATAAAAAACAGTATAAAAAATGTAATATTTCGAATGTGATGGTACTAATTGAATAAAACAACTTTGATGAACAGGTACAAAAAAGAGGAACAATTCAAACAGATTGTCGACGAAAACAGGGATCGTATTATGCGCATTTGCCGCTATTATAATCCTGATACCGAAGACCAGAAAGACATGTTTCAGGAGATTCTGGTCAATGTATGGAAAAGTCTCGACAGTTTCAGGGGTGACTCAAAAATAAGCACATGGGTTTACCGTATTGCAATCAACACATCGCTTAGTTTTACCGGTAAGGTATTCCGGCAAATGAAGCTGCTGGTTGACAAAGATGTACACCTAATGGAAGTGCTGGTTGACGACGATATGCAATTGAAACAGCAATACGAGACCGATTTCGAAACCCTGCAAATCCATCTCAACCAGCTGACTGTTATCGAAAAGGCAATGATTTCATTAATGCTCGAAGGCCTGTCGATGCGCGAAATAGCTGATGTAATCGGCTTAACCGAGAACAACATAAGGGTGAAAATTCACCGTATCAAAGACAAACTGAAAGAACAGATTTCAACCACTCACATCAATCATAAATCTCAAAAATAAGACAGCCATGAAAAGCAATAAGAAATACAATCATTCATTTCAGGATATGGACCAGTTCATTGGAAAGCTTCAGCACGAAGATCGGCGCAATATCAGGCTTACCCGCACTTTTCAATGGATCATGTGGGCAATGGCCTTGTTTTATGCCGCCTTTTTTGTGACCTCTTTCCGGATGGAGTCGGTGTATAAACAGGTAGGATGGTCGTTGTACGTGTTGGCCATGCTTTTATTCGGGTTCATTTTCAATTACCTGAAACGGGAATACCAGCATGTTGATTACGGTGTGTCAACTTTAAAAATGCTTGAAGCTGCAGCCAAACGCTATAAATTGTTCCAGCGCAAGTTAGTATTGGCTACTACTCCGATATTATTGCTTGATGCAGGAATGGTACTGGTCACATTCAACCCTGAAGAGCCGGGTGGTTTCATGCATAGTTTGTTGTTTACTCAGGCCCTGATTATACCGTCAATCGGAATAGGACTCATTATCGGCATCTGCATCTGGAGAAAGCGACAAAAGCCCTTGCGTGATGCTGCACTCGAAATGATCGATGAGTTGAATAAGGCGCAGGGCGGGGAAGAGTAGCAGTAGCGAAAAAGAACCAAGATCTATGATCCAAGATCCAAGAACCAAGGGCCAAGCTTGCCTTCTGGTAGGCTTGGCCCTGTCTTGGCTCTTGACTCTTGGTTCTTTTAATGTATTTGTCGCATCTGTTATTGTTTGATGAGGGTTGACCAGTGTGTATGAACAATTTTCCATTGTCCGCCGGGTTCAAGACGGTATACCTCGGTGCAGTTCCACCTCGACACTTTTTCGCCTTGGTATGAAAGCAGATTAAAGGTCAATACGGCCATATTGTTTGTGGCAGTAACTTGTGGGTTGAGCATCTCATATTTGGTAACATGAATTAACCCTTTCACCGGTTCATAATATTTTTCAAGATTGTTAAGTCCGTCTATCCGCTGTTCAATAGCCGGATCAAAGTACGATACGTCATCGGCTGAAAGTTCAAGATAACCACTTGGGTCACCCTGGTTCCACTTTTCCAGTGCTCCTTTTTCCAAAGCAATAATGGTTTCGGAAATGTTTGAGTTAGTTGTTTGCGAATAGCTCATGGTTGCAGAAAATAGTAATGTTATTAAAATTGACTGTTTCATCTGTTGTTTTTTAATAATGGACGATTCATACAGCAAAATTACAATTATTATTTTTTGCTTCGTTGAGCTTTGTTTGTTCGGTTGCAGCTTTGCTTCATCTGGGCCGTATTAGTGGTGCATCGTCAGCACGCAACCGGGGCTTCGCCCCGAAACCTTTTGTCACTTTTGGCTGCAGCGCCAAGAGTAACCAAAAACGCCGCCGCTGCTGATAAAAGGCTAAAAATCAATGAACATTTA
>CAYVBH010000226.1:0-6560 GCA_964449015.1 uncultured Bacteroidales bacterium | reverse complement strand
CAACCTGATGCACCAGGGGCACCAGTTGCCTCCAACCTGCACCAGCACATGCTTGTTTTGATCCTTTGCCTGCTGTATAGCCGCTGAAAGATCCGCCTTGGCATCGGCCATTGGGTTGTAAATGGTAACCTGTTCCTGTGCAACTGCCGATAAAGCTGCCAGCACAAATAATGCTGTCAACAAAATATTTCTCAATCTATTGTTCATTATTAATTGTTCATTGTTAATTGTTAAACAAACTCCTTCTTCAACTGCTCTGCCCACTTTTTTATTTTTCCGTTGACTTTGGAGGCTTCGTTTTCAAAATCAAGTGCAAGTCCGCAGAACTGGTCACCCCGTAATGCCCGCGAGCTTTCAAAACTATAGTCCTTTGCCGGGGTAAAACCAATTAACCGTGCACCCCGGCTTTCGAGCAGTTCTCCCAAAATTCCTATTCCATCAACAAAATTCTCGGGATAGTCTTTCTGGTTGCCGTTTCCAAAAATGGCCACTGTTTTCCCTTTGAGTTTCATATCTTCCAGGGCAGGCACAAATTCGTCCCAGTAATTGGGCAATTCTCCGTCGAACCAGGTGGCAACGCCCAGGATCATTTTGTCAAATGACAGGAATTCCTTCTCGGCAATTTTTTCAACGTTTACGTGCGCAACGGCATTACCCAATTCTTCCCCGATCTTTTTAGCTGCCTGCGAGGTCTTGTTTGTGTTGAAACTATATATCAGTGCTATTTTCTTCATAATAAACTATCATAAAAATAATCAATAATTCAAAAGCTTCTTCATGCCTTCCTCTATCTTCTCAAGACTTGGCAGGATAGCCTTTTCCAATATCCGGTTAAATCCTACAGGAGTATAGGTTGAGCCGATTCTTCTTACAGGACCGTCGAGGTATTCAAAAGCCTCCTCGGTAATGATTGCCGACAATTCGGCGCCAAAACCCGAGAAGACCTTATCCTCATGCACTATCAGTACTTTTCCTGTTTTCTTAACTGAATTGAGAATGGTCTCTTTATCCAGCGGTACCAGTGATCTCAGGTCAATGACCTCAATATTATAACCTTGTTCCAGTCCGATTTTATTGGCTGCCTGAAGGCACATGTGCGTGGTATTTCCGTATGTAATAACCGAAAGGTCGTTCCCCTCACGCCTGATCCGGGCTTTTCCAAAAGGAACTTCAAAATCATCAGGCACCGGGGTAACAGCAATCGGCGAATTGTACAGTGCTTTAGGTTCCATAAACATGGTAAAACCTTCACTGCGCATGCTGGTTCGTAATAGTCCGGATGCATCATCAGCAAAAGAGGGATACACAATACGTACACCCGGGAAAGTACTCAGGGCACCTTCAATGGTCTGTGAATGGTATAAACCGCCTCCGATATAACCTCCTGAAGCCAGACGTACTGTAACATTGGGAGAAAACTGTCCTTTTGACCTCCAATAATCATGGGTGGTTTCCACAAACTGCTCCATGGCCGGCCAGAAATAATCGGCAAATTCGGCACCTTCCACCACAACCCTTATTTTTTTGTTGAAACGCGTCATGCCATTGGCAGTTCCCATTATAAAGTCTTCAGCTATGGGGGCATTAAAAACACGCTCTTTGCCAAATTCCTGCTGCATGCCTTTGGTAACATTAAATATGCCCCCTTTTTCCTTATTGGCAATATCCTGTCCCCAGATGAATGTGTCGGGATTGTGACGGAATTCAGACTTGAGGGTTTCATTAATGGCTTCAATCAGCTTCTTCTTTGGCCCATCAAATGAATGCAAACCATCGGGGTATTTGAGTGATTTATATGGTTCCGGAATCACAAAATCAAAAATCGAGGTCGGATCGGGATCCGGAGCAGACATGGCTTTCTGGTGGGCTTCTTTCACATCCTGTTTTGCCTTTTCTTCAATAGCCTGAAGCTCATCTTCGGTAAACCTGCTATATCTGAGCAACATCCGGCGGTACTTGGCAAGTGGATCATATTCGCTCACATAATTCAGTTCCATATCATCTCGGTACAATTCATGCCGGTCGGAATTGGAATGTGAATGAATTCTCACACAATTTGCCTGCACAATACAGGGTTTCTGGTTTTTCATCGCCCATTCCTTCGCTTCGGTCATGGCATTCATGGAATCAAACACATCTTTGCCGTTGCAATGAATGATCCGCAGGTTCTTTAAACCGCTGAAATTATTGGCAACTTTCCGGTTGGCAGTCTGGTCAGCCTTAGGTACTGAAATGCCATAACCGTTATCCTGAAACACGAAGATTACAGGTAGTTGCTCGTTTGAAGCCCCGTTGATGGCTTCGTAAACATATCCTTCCGAAACAGATGACTCACCATGAGAGCTGACAGCCACACCCTTATGGTTGTATTTTTTCATGGCCCTGGCGACTCCTACAGCGTGCAATGTATGGTTTCCGGTACATGAAGATACATTATTGATGTTCCATTCGGGTTTGGCAAAGTGATTCGACATATGGCGGCCGCCTCCGGCCACATCGTTATCCTTGGATATTCCATTGCAGATGATCTCTTCAGCAGTCATGCCGGCCGATATGCAGGTCAGCATATCCCGGTAATACGGGAAGAGATGATCGGTATTCCTGTCGAAATTTTGTCCTATGGCCAGTTGAATGCCATCATGCCCCGCATAGGGTGCATGATACGACCAGCCAATGGCCTGTTTCAGGTAATTTGGGGCACGGTCGTCGAGGGTGCGGCCCAGTACCATCAGGTAAAACCATTTTGAAAGCGTTTCCTTATCTGTCTTTTTGATGTGATATCTTTTGGGTATTTCCATCTTTATATTTTCAAATTGTCTCATTTTCAAATCTTCAAATTATCAAATTTTCAAACTGTTCTATTCATATCAAACGCTTCCAGCAAATCAGCAATCCTGCGCAGGAACATACCGCCCAATGCACCGTCCACAATGCGGTGGTCATAAGAAAGAGACAGGATCATTTTGTGCCTGATGGCAATCATATCGCCCGTTGGAGTTTCAATTACCGCCGGTTTTTTCTCGATGTTCCCGGTTGCCAGTATGGCCACCTGGGGCTGGTTGATCACCGGGGTACCGGTAATATTTCTGAAGGTACCGAAGTTGGAAATGGTAAAAGTGCCTCCCTGTATGTCATCAGGAGAGAGCGAGCTGTTTCGCGCAGCTTCTGCAAGCCTGTTCAACTCGGCAGCCAGTCCAACCATGCTCCGCTGATCGGCATTTTTCAGCACCGGAACTATGAGGTTGCCCGATTTCAGGGCAACAGCAAATCCGATGTTTATATTTTTCCGGAGGATGATCCGGTCACCGTCAACAGAAGCGTTCACACCGGGGTATTCCTTAAGCGCCATAGCAGTTGCTTCAAGGAATGCGGGCATGAAGGTCAGTTTGATTTTTTCTTGCTTCAGGAATTCATCTTTATATTTCTCGCGCCAGAGCACCAGGTTGGTCACATCGGCTTCAACAAAATTGGTCACATGCGCTGAAGTGTGCTTCGACATGACCATGTGCTCGGCTATGAGTTTCCGCATACGGTCCATTTCCACAATTTCGTCGCCGGGCTGCAGGGTGATATTCACTTTTGCCGATGATACAGGTTTAGGCGCAACAGATTGTTGCAATACCGGTTGCTTACCTCTGTTCTCAATATACTTATGCATATCTTGTTTGCGTACCCTGCCGTTTTCACCTGTTCCAGGTATGGTATCCAATTCCGCCGCACTGATATTTTCTTTTGCAGCAATGCTGTTAACCAGCGGCGAATAAAACCTGCCGGAGGATTGTACACTGTCTTCAGTCTTCATCACTGCCACTGCTGCAGCTTTTCCGCCTGTTGCTGCCACTGATGCTGCAGCTTTTCCCTCCCCTGCTGCTACTACTTTTCCGCCTGCCGCAGCATCTGCCACTGCCAATTCTTCTACTTCCCCCTTGCCTTCGGTATTAATAACAGCGATTACTTCGCCAACCGGAACGAGAGCATTTTCATCAAAGAGGATTTTCAGCACCTTACCTGACACCGGGGACGGAATTTCGGAATCGACTTTATCGGTGGCAATTTCGAGTAGTGGATCATCATCCTTTACGATGTCACCTGGTTTCACAAGCCACCGGATGATGGTTGCTTCCTGAACGCTTTCGCCCAACTTGGGCATTACTAAATTAAAATCAGCCATGTAGTTTAACTCTTTTATAAACTGTACAATATCAAATTTACTAAAATATAACACACAACCCTGCCCGACTGTTCAATTTGCTGGCTAAATTCACTATCATTAATCTTGCCAGCTTACAAAACGAATCAATTCTTGTTGTCGTTCCTCCCTGAACTCATGCAGAAAATCCCTAGACCAGGTTGTTCAGCACATTTTTTTGATTCGGAAACATATGTAGTTTATATTGCTATGGAAATTAATATTCTATCAATAAACCTAAACCAAATATCATGAAAAAAACATCTTTACTCTTCGCATTCCTTCTCATGGGAAGTTTTCTTTTTGCCCAAAATCCGGGTGATCTCAATACCAGCTTTGGACTTAACGGTGTATGTTATGAAAACTGGACAGACACTATCACACGAAGTTATCAGGTTGGTATTAAATCAAATGGCAATCTGATTATTCCCGGTCATATGGGATATTCCGGATCCTCCAAAATGGATGTTTTTGTGGCCAGTCTGGATGATCAGGGCGATCTGGTCGACTTCGGAAATCATTCCCGGGGATTCCTTCACAGTATCTCATCTGATGCCGAGTATGCAACCTCGGTTAAGGTTTTACCCGACAACAAAATTCTGGTGGCCGGATATACTTTCCAGCTGATGCCTCAGGCGTTTGTTATCAGGTTATCTGCCAGCGGAGAAATTGACAACACTTTTGGCGATGAAGGTATCATTGATTTGGGTAATAACTGGATGGAAGTCACCGATATTGACATTTATGGTTCCGGAGATAATTACAAAATTGTGCTTTGCGGTAATAACGGCAGTGAATATCCTTTGCTTGCCATGTACAAACAGGACGGATCTCCCGAAACAGCTTTCAGCACAGATGGTTTTCTGACTTACGAAAGCAGTGTTGGTGAATATACAGATATTGTAGCTGATAATGAAACCGGTATGCTTTACGCTGCTATAGCCCTTGGAGGAAAAAAAGCAGCGCTTGCAAAATTCAAATTATCGGATGGAAGTCCGGTTGCAGCATTTGGCACGGGTGGAGTAGTTTCTTCCGCGGCGCTCGCCATTGAGTTAACCTTCAATGCCATTGTTCTGGACACAGAAAATAACAAATTGACAGCTTTTGGTGAATACAAGCATGGTGATGGAGACCTGGATATGTGTGCACTACGCATTGGTACTGCAAACGGAGCCATTGACAACACTTTTGGCGCTAATGGCTGGTCATATCTGCGCAGTGCCGGATCAGATGAATACCTGACTGCAGCGTTGCAACAATCAGATAACAAGTATTACATTGGAGGACACAGCGATTATAATGGCAACAAGGACTTTCTGGTAGGACGATTGAACTACAATGGAATCGGAGACAATACATTTGGTACCGGCGGGTTAAAGCTTCTTTCACTTGCTGTTGATCAGTTACTCCAAGGCATTGTTCTGAGTCCTGATGAGGACATATTGTATGCAGTCGGATTTTCCTATACTGCAGATGATGCCGCCGTTACATTGGCCGCTTTTCATACAACAATTACTTCAACTTCCATAAATGCAGGAAATCCAGATCACAACCTCCGGGCATTTCCAAATCCGGCAACGGATAAGATAGTCATCGAGACCGGTGTTTCCGGTAACCATCATGTGAAAATCATAGACATAACCGGCAGGGAGGTAATGGAAAAAGACTTTGAAGGTGAGAAGATTGAGCTCAAGCTGGATCATTTCAAACCTTCGATATACCTGGTTAGGGTTTCGATGCCAGACCATCAGGTAGTAACCTTCAAACTGATCAAACAATAGACATATATCGCACCATCTGATATTTACCAACATAAACATGAGAATCATGAAGAAATGTTTAATGATCTGTCTGGTATTGTTTCCCGGATTAAGACTCATTGCACAGGATCCGGGAGACCTCTACGGGGACTTTAGCGGGGACGGGTATTTTATTGAGAACTGGATTGACACATCAACCACTGCCCTAGACATTGGCGTCAAATCCGATGGAAATCTCATAGTTTCAGGAAACCTTAAAAATCCAAATACCAGCTCTTTTCTGCTGATGATGGATAGCGAGGGAAATTCGTTAAGTGGCAATTCACTAAGAGGCTTCGTAACAGATTTCGCTGTGAACCCGGATGAAGGTGCAACAGCGCTTTGCACCATGCCTGATGATAAAATTTTAATTGCGGGATACTATTTCGTTGCTGCCTATCATCCATATGTTGTGAGGTTGCTGCCCGACGGACAACTCGATGAATCATTCGGTTCAGGTGGAATTTTCAACGGGAATTCATTAAACATGAATGTACATGATATGGCAGTTTACACAACCGGAAGCTCTTACAAAATTCTTATCTGTGGCTCTAATGCTGATCATCATCCAC
>CAYVBH010000225.1:0-6563 GCA_964449015.1 uncultured Bacteroidales bacterium | reverse complement strand
CAATACCTCCGATCCGTTCGCCGTATTCAGCACCAAAACCTCCTTTAAGAACCTTAATGTCTTTTGCCACAAACGGATTTACCGCACTGATGTTATCATTGAAATTTTTCATCCCATAAAGCGTAAATCCGTCGAATATTATCTGACTTTGTCCTTCATAGCTTCCCCAGATGATCAGGTCGGATGATTGTTCACCCGAGGCCAGAATCCCGGGCTGGAGTCTCAACAGGTTAAATACTGAATTATCACCGTTTCCCGGCAGGAAATAAGCAACCTTGTGATTCAGTTTGATGATTCCGGGTGCATTTCCGGTTTGTATGGATCTTTCAATGGCCGAACCAACCACTATTATCTCCTTCATGGCGATAACCGATGGAGTAAGCCTGAAATTGTAATAAGCGCCTTGCGGTACAATAGTATCCAATATATAATATCCCAGGTAAGAGATCCTGATCGAAAAAATACTGTCGGTGCCTGAAGTGAATGAAAAAGTGCCTTTGGCATCGGAAAAAAAACCTTTGTTGTTTACCAGGATACTTGAGTAGGGAAGGGTTTCATGATTGATTTTGTCGGAAATACTTCCGGATACCAGGTAACTTCTAGGTTTTACGACTCTTACCATAGTGTAAATGATGAAAACTCCGTTGCTTACTTCATATCGTAAGGGCAAGCCCCTGAGAAGATAATCAATCGCGAGGGAGGGAGAGGAAAATTTCCTGTCTATTGTCAGCTTATAGGAAGAAAGTTTCTGATCGTCAAATGATACCATGATGCCATAGGTATCTCGCATTTGAATCAGAATACTATTCAAGGGTTTATCGGTGCAATTGATACTGATCTCCTGAGAATAAACAGGGATGGCATGGGTAGTGATTAAGATAGCTGCAATTAGTAATTCCTTAATTATTTTATTTTTAATTGCCATGTGTGATAACATATTCATTGTTTGAATTCCGGGAGAATTTCAGATTAAACGGCATGCAAACCATATCCAGTGTTTGATCAACAGAGGAATTCCGCATGAATGATCCGGTGTATGTATAGTTAAGGTTTTCAGGAATCTGAATGACAATATCATATTGTCTCCCGATTTCTTCAAGGACAATATGAAGGGGAACGGAAGTAAAGTTCATTTTGTTTTCAGTCCAGGATGTGGTTTGTTCTGTATTGATATCTGAAAGAACATCCAGTTTACCCTGGTCTGACAAAGCTGCTTGCTGGCCCGGTTTGATAATGACTTCCTGATTTCCCTTGCTTTCTATCACTTTAACCTTACCTGTGATACAAACTACGCGGTATGTATCTTTTCTTGAGAAAATATTAAAACTCGTACCCAGCACAATAGTTTTACCCCGATTTGAGATCACTTCAAATCTTTTCCCAGGTGTGACTTCAAAAAAGGCTTCACCATCAAGACTTACTTTTCTGGAAAACTGCCATATCAGGGGTTTGTATGAAAGCGTGGTCTGGGCATTCAGCTGCACATGTGATTGGTCAGGTAATACAACATTTCCATGGAGTCCGGCCGGAATGGTGATGGTCTTTTTATAGCTTTGCACGAAAACAGTTACACCTATCAGCAGGGTTATTGAAGCAGCCAGGGCAATCCTGATCCAGGGCGATCCCATAGTGCGGATTTTAACTGGGTCTGCATCCTCCATTTTCTTTTCAAGTTCAGACCAAATCTCCTGCTTGCTCCTTCCCCAATCAATGCGGGTTGCAGAGATCAGCTCAAGCGGGTCTTCCGGAAGTTGTGATGATGGGTTGATATGTTTTTTATTTTCAGACATGTTCCTGTAATGCTTTTTTCAAAAATGCCAGTGTAATGTTCATTCGTTTTTCTATTGCTTTCACACTCAAATTGAGTCGCTCGGCGATTTCCTGATATTTCAATCCTTCCATCCTCGACATCAGGAACACTGTACGATGCTTCTCGTTCAGACGAGCAAGCGTCCGGGTATAGTTTTCGAACAGTTGATTGTACCGTAACTGGTCTTCGGGCGACAAATCGTCACGATCGCTTTTCAGTGTCGTCCTGTAATTCATTTCCAGCGTTTCTCTCCGGTACCGGCTGATGAACATGTCACTGGCCATTTTGTACAAAAGACGAAGCGCTGTCTTCGGATCCACATCAAGTTGTTTTTCCCAGATTTTCAGAAAAACATCCTGTGCCAGATCCGAGGCCTGTTCCTTATCTGCACCACGGTAATACAAAAAACTGCGTACAGCATCAAAATACTTGTCAAACAAACCCTTGAATACTTCTTTTGTCAATGTAATAAGAACTTTGTTACTAACTATAAAACTATTTCAATTTAAAGTTAGTTAATCCTAATCCGAATGAAAATTAATTTACCCTACTTTTTGAATAGGAAATTTTACCCGTTAAGGCGAAAAGCTGACCTAAAGTCAAAATACAAGCACAGTTAGTCGACTTTGCTCAGCAAACCGACATAAATCCAATGACAGGCTTACCCCGACTTTAATAAGCAGCAATATAGTTAATCCAAATCAATAAAAAAGTTGTCTTTTTTCAATCCGTGAGTTGTTGCCGGCGAGCCGGAAATCCTTTGTGCAGGGCTCACTGCATACTAATTTTGTCCCATGAATATAAAGTCTTACATCTTGGTTCTTGCATCTTAAATCTTAAATCTAATAATATGTTGTACACCAATTTAAAACATCTCGAATCGGCCGCTGAACATCAGCAGGCTATCAGTGAAAACGAAAACGTAATGGTTATCTGCGGACGTATGGGTCCCATGTGTATTCCTGTTTACGGCATTGCCGAAGAACTCGAAAAGGAATATCCTCATGTAAAGTTTTATGATATGGAGTTCGATAACCCCGAATCGCATGTGATCCGCAACCTGTCTGAAGTAAGGGGCTTTATGGGTATACCGTTTACCATTTATTATAAGAACGGTAAGGTGGTAAAAGCTACCTCAAGCATTCAAACCCGTGATCAGGTAAAGACTATCCTGGATAAGGAATATGCAGTTGCTGTTAATGCCTGAAGTCATGAATACCAATAATCATTACGATGCCATAATAATTGGGGCCGGTCCGGCCGGCCTCACTGCAGGGATCTACCTTTCAAGAGCCCGACTGAGAACGCTTATCTTAAGTGATGGAGTGGCTGGCGGACAGATGATTCTTACCCATGAGGTTGCCAACTATCCGGGAGTTGAGAGCACCAGTGGCTATCAATTGTCCAGTATAATGAAAAAGCAGGCAATGGCATTTGGATGTGATATCAGGACCAATATTTCTATTCAGGAATTATCGCTAGAAGGCGAAAAGAAAAGTGTATCCTTATCAGACGGGCAGATTTACACCAGCCATAGTGTGATACTCACCCCTGGCGGTAGATCACGTACGTTGGGAGTACCGGGTGAAGATCTCTTCAAAGGAAGGGGGATTTCTTACTGTGCAACCTGCGATGGAGATTTTTTTACTGATAAGGAAATCGTTGTGGTAGGTGGTGGCAATTCGGCATTGGAAGAGGCGGTATCGCTTACAAAATATGCCAGCAAGGTGACCATTGTACATCAGTTTGATCACTTCCAGGCTTTTGAACATGCTGTTGAAGAGGCAAAGAACAATCCAAAGATTCATTTCATTATGGAATCGAGAATAACGGCTTTCCATGGTAATGAGAGCATTGAATCAGTGGATATTGAAAACCTGCGCAGGGGCCGGAACATGCGATACAATACCAACGGCGTATTTATTTTCATCGGGTATCTGCCAAATACAGAATTCCTGCAAAACCTGGTTGAACTGAACCAATACGGTGAAATCGTTGTGGGTCCGGATATGTCTACCCGCATTGAAGGGGTATATGCTGCCGGCGACAGCATAGCCAAGCGTTTCAGACAAATCACCACAGCAGTGGGCGATGGAACAGTTGCTGCCCTGGCTGCATCGAATTACCTGCACGAATTAAAAACGAAACATAAACAATTAACTAAAGCTTGATATGCAAACAGCACTGATTATTACAGGAATCGTAATTGTCCTTTTTGTTTTTCTTACACTCAGAGCAAAAGCCAAAATGAAGAATATTCCCATGGTGAGCGATCATGAAAAGATCATTACACTAACCGACAAGAATTTTCAGCATCAGACCAAAGACAAAGTGGTATTGGTTGATTTTTGGGCTGCCTGGTGCGGGCCCTGCAGGGTAATGGCCCCTGTACTTAATGAAATAGCCGGAGAATTAAAAGGAAATTTCTATATCGGCAAGGTGAATGTGGAGCAGTACCAGTCGCTTGCCAGCAAATTTAAAGTACGGGGTATTCCCACCCTGGTGCTTTTTAAGAATGGTAAAGAGGTAAACCGCTTTGTCGGTATAAAATCAAAGGATTTTTTAGTGAAACAAATACAAATCGCTTAAGGATATGGAAAGAGGTAATTTCAATAGCATCATTCAGGATAATCGTCCGGTTGTGGTTGATTTTCACGCACAATGGTGCGGACCGTGCCGGGTTCAATCACCAATTCTGAAAGAAGTGGCTTCTGAACTGCAGGAACAAATCAGGGTAATTAAGATTGATGTGGATCAGAATCCTGAAATTGCCGGTCGTTTCAAAATTCAGGGAGTTCCCGCTCTCATGATTTTCAGGAATGGGGAAATTAAATACAAACAGGCCGGTGTACACCATAAATCGCAACTGATCAGCGCCATCAATCAGGCAAAGGCCTGACATATTGTTAAATAAAATCAGAATATAATATATGAAATATTACATCAATAAAATACTCAAACGGGGTTTTGAGGAATCCATTGAACTTGTTACGGAGGCATTGAAAAAGGAAGGTTTTGGTGTGGTCTCCGTAATTGATATGCAGGCAAAGCTGAAAGAAAAACTGGGTGTCAACTATAAGAAGTATACCATTCTAGGAGCCTGTAATCCGTCTTACGCTTATAAAACTTTGCAGGCGGAAGAAAAAATTGGGGTAATGCTTCCCTGTAACGTAGTGGTGATAGACTGGGAAAACGGAACTACCGAAGTGGCCGCCGTTCATCCGTTGGCATCCATGATGGCCATTGAGAACGCAGCACTGGAGCCATTGGCAAAGGAAGTGACTGAAAAACTGAATAACGTAATTAATAGTCTGTAATATGTCTGAAAGCAATGAAATTCAAAATAACCCTAGGGCAAACTTAAAGGTGAAACTGAAAAATTTCTTCACTTCATGGAGTTTCTGGCGGCCCCTTATCGCCGTTGTCATTGGCAGCACAATGGGATACCTTTATTATCATTACATCGGTTGTAATTCAGGATCATGCAGTGCAGACAATGGTCCCTTTATTAGTGTGTTGTGGGGAGGATTACTCGGATTCTTCCTGGTGAACAGCCCGTGCAGCAGGGGCAGATGCTAGAATATTTTATCAATAAAATTTAAAAACTCAAGGATATGAAGAAGCAATTATTTATAAGTCTGGGCGTTGCGATGATTTTCATGAGCAGTTTTGCAGGAGAGCCTTCTCAACCGGAAGCTAAAGTCAATCCAGCAAGTCCGGTCATTCACCTGACCAACGCAACGTTCAAACAACAGGTTTTTAATTATGAAATAAACAGGGAATGGAAATATGCCGGCACCAAGCCTGCTATAGTTGATTTCTATGCCAATTGGTGCGGACCGTGCAGAATGGTGTCGCCAATTCTTGAGGAAATTGCAAGTGAATATAACGGTAAAATCATTGTTTATAAAGTTGATACAGACAAGGAAAAGCTGTTGTCACAGAATCTCGGAATACAAAATCTGCCTACCATTTTATTGATTCCCACACAGGGGAAGCCCCAGGCTATAATGGGTGCATTACCTAAGGACCAGCTTGTAAAGGCTATACAGGAAGTATTACTGAGGTAAAAATCAGCTTGAAGAAGCAATTAGAAACAGGGGCACGTCATTGATTCTGTATCGTTGAAACGACAGGTCCGGTAGTTACACCTGTGAATATTCGATAATGTCTTTTTTTCTGCCCTGAATAACAAGGCGCATCCCTTTTTCGAGCCTGATATCGGTGTTGAAATTTTTATTTTCAATAGCTACCCATTTTTCCAATGATGCTGTTGATTGCTTTTTGTCAGGATATTTCAATGCCAGAACAGAGAGGTTTCGGAATGTTGTTGGACCAATTACGGAAAGTTTTTTTCCGATATATTCCTCGGGAATACTAATTTCAGCTATTTTAATGTCATCAGAGATATTGTAAATGCTCCAAACACCCGGCATAATGAGCTTTTCTGCAAATATTACTGCAGTGTCATATTCCGGATTGATGGTTTCATCAACTCCAATCTGGTTCAGCACGGTTTTGTGGATCAGTGAGCTTTCGCGTCCATAAATATTTTTTACTCCCAGTTTCCGGAGTTGTGCCGTGGTCTTCACTGATGAGCCGAAATCATCGCCAATACATACAATTACCTTGTCGCAGTCTTTCAGCGGCAACGTTTTCAGCGCATGAATATCGGTGATGTCCATGCTTACCGTATTCTTAATTTTGTCCTTGAAAAACTCCACCTTCTCCATATCCTTATCCACACCGATGA
>CAYVBH010000224.1:0-6582 GCA_964449015.1 uncultured Bacteroidales bacterium | reverse complement strand
ATATTATTTATGACACTGAAAGAAAGCTTGTACCCCTGTCGAAAGAGGTTGAGTATATTACCAATTATATTGAACTGCAGCGCCTGAGGCTACGCGAAGACATGAAAATAGACTTCACCACCCGGCTGGGAGACGAAGAAACAGTCATAGAACCATTATTGCTGCTTCCTTTTGTTGAGAATGCCTTTAAACATGGTGTGGATGCTGAAAAGGGTGGCAGAATCATTGTTGATATTACACAAACCGGTAATGAACTTCATTTTCGTGTAGAGAATCCGATTGTGGAAAACAGCATCCCTACCCGGAATGGTCAGTCGGGAATTGGTCTTAGCAATACGTTGAAGAGACTGAAATTGCTATACCAGGAGGATTTTTCAATACAAAAAGGGCCGGTGGAGGGCAATTATGTTGTTGAACTGGTTCTAAAACTGAAGGAAAATGAATTGTCTGATAGTTGATGACGAGCCGCTGGCTCAGCAAGTGATTGAAGAATTTGCCGGCAGGCTGGGTTTTCTGAACGTGATTGGAAAATGCAGCAGTGCAGTTGAAGCTGCTGAGTTTCTCAGGGACCACCAGGTTGATCTGATATTTTTGGACATACACATGCCCCGGTTATCCGGGCTCGATTTTATCAGCAGCCTGCACAACCCGCCTCAGTTTATACTGGTTACAGCTTATTCTGAATACGCACTGCAAGGGTTTAATGTCAATGCGACTGACTACCTGATGAAACCTGTTCCGTTTGATCGCTTTCTTAAGGCAGTAAACAAAGCATACGAATTACACCGGCTCAGAAACCGGTCTTCGGACTCAGCGGACAACAAGGCTCCACGTTACATTCTGGTCAAGTCGGGTTATCAGACTGTAAAAATCATGCTTGATTCAATTTCTTATATTGAAGGATTGAAAGATTACGTGAAAATATACACTGACGCCACTAAACCTGTATTGTCGCTGCTGACATTGAAAGGCCTTGTTGAAACACTTCCGGGAGATAAGTTTCTTAGAATTCACAAATCCTTTATTGTATCTACCAACCACATTACATCTATGTCTCGTAACCAGGTACAGATAGGCAACAGATGGATACCCGTCGGTGAGAATTTTCGTGATGCATTCCGGAAAAGGATGTTTGAGAAGAGTTGATCAACCAGCCATTTGGAATCGACTGTGCCGTTCGGTCTCTGCCCGAGTAATGGAACACTGACAAACGTATGCTATATGTTGCTCTTGACAAAACAGGAGATTTTCCAATCATTTTTCACTTTTTCAAGCACCACATAGATGATGGCGACAGAGGTTGCAGGAGAGCCATTAAAGATCATGTTTTGAGTTTCTTTAAGAATAGCCCACGCTGCATCGTCCATTACCTTGATTTCAAGGAATTCCTTTTCAACCCTGAATTCCTCAACACCAACCCAGTCGGCATATTTAGCCAATGTGTCAATTGCCACAGACCGCTTATCCCATCCGGTTGCAATGGTATACTCAGAATCCTGGATATTGACGCGTGTCTGACTGGCATCCTGAATGTAAAATTCCTTCATCTTCTCCGGATTCTTGTCAATCCAGGCCTGGGTTTCTGAATTGATAACCGCTTCGATCGCTTCCTTTTCCGCTTCTAAATCTGCCTTTGGTTTACATGCAGAAATAAAGAACATCAGCATAATTACTGAGTACACAATGCAAGCAATGTTTTTCATGGCTTTCGTTTTTTTTGTTCAGATCACGATAATGAGAAATATCTGCCTGATCGGGTAGTATAAGTTAAGAATATTCTGTGTCAATTTCAAATAATCCTGCAGTGATATGACAAGGGAAATTCAAGAATTACTTATCAATGATAAATCCCATTTTATCTGGATGATCTCTGACCATTAAGTTGCCGTTGAACCTGAACATTTTCATCCAAACCAGGACGTCACCCAGACCGCCTATGGTTAACAAAATCCCAAAGGTTTTAATCCAGTTCACTCCGGTAATCAGGGCAAAAGTAAGGGGCAGGATTCCCAGGATCAGGGTTGGAGCAATACCTGCTCTCCGGTAATGCTTTACCCTTAGAGGGTCTTTGCAATGACAATAGGGAGAAAACATGGTACGGCTGAAGCCAAAACGTACTGCCCTAAAACCATTTTTGGCATAGAATCCAAAAAAGAGTCCGTGGATCAGCTCATGCAAGACAATGGCCAGTAATACCGATATGTATTTCACCCACGAAGAAACTTCCAGACTCAGAAGTGCCTGCTTGCCTTTCCAGATTAAATCAAAAAGCACATCGGCACATAGTGCAAAAACAATGGCCTCAATGACGAAAAGAACCATGATCTTGTTGTCCTCAAAGGTGAACTCGCCTGATGGCAGGTTACCGTCTGTATTGTTTAGTACATCGTGATGCATACGCAATAAAATTAGTTAAAAATGCTTTTTTCATCCTTTTTTAGTACATAAAATTTTACTATTTTTAATAAGGGCATATAACTGATGCGGGCATTTGGAGCTTCTCTTAATTTCATCCTTACTGATATGAATAGGAAGCTGAATGATTTGAAAAAATGGTATGGAAAATGGCTCACGATGTGGACCTTCTTTTCTTTTCTCCTAATCAGCTTTTCTATTCAGCAAAATTTCGCACAGGAAACCTTCAATGAATTACAGAAATTATCAACTGAACAAGGCTTAAGCCAAAGCACGGTTACCTGTATTTTTCAGGATAGTGATGGATTTATGTGGTTTGGCACTTTCAGTGGACTAAACCGTTTTGATGGTTATAACTTAATTGAGAATCGCTTTGACCCGTCAAACCAGCACAGCGTTTCCGATAATCACATCAGAACAATCTGTCAGGACACTGCAAATGTTCTGTTGGTTGGTACAATGAATGGACTGAATCGATATTATGCAAATACCGGAGAATTCATCCGATTATTTCATGATCCAGATGACCCTGCCAGCCTATCACATAATACAATTTATAAGGTTCTAAAGGACAGAGACGGCGATATCTGGATTGGGACCGGAGGTGGCGGACTTGATAAAATGGAACAAGTGCCAGGTAAAAAGAACGGATCAGAGTTTCATTACCGATTCATTCATCACATACCAGTGGAAGGAAAAAACAGTATCAGCTCTTTGA
This sequence comes from uncultured Bacteroidales bacterium, assembly GCA_964449015.1. Classification (GTDB taxonomy): domain Bacteria; phylum Bacteroidota; class Bacteroidia; order Bacteroidales; family UBA10428; genus UBA5072. The sequence continues at coordinate 3,449 of CAYVBH010000224.1, read as the reverse complement.
AGATCGCGGATATTGAAGAATCACCTGATGGCACGTTTTGGATTGCCACAAATAATGGGTTGAATCATTATGACAAAAAAAGGAATGAATTCACTGTTTATACAAACAATCCCAAAGATCCATACAGTATCAGCCACAACGTCGTGAGCTCAGTATGTATTGATAAGAACGGGGATGTATGGGCAGGAACCTGGGATGGTGGATTAAACAAGTTTGATCTGAAAACTAATAAATTCACACGCTTTAAATACGATCCCAAAGATCGGTACAGTATTAGTTATAACATTGTTACTGAACTGTATTGCGATCATTCAGGTCAGATATGGGTAGGAACTCTGGGGGGAGGACTTAATAAGATCATGACGACGGAAGATTATGGAAAATACTTTCCCGGTTCCAAAACCTATGATAAAATCCGATTTATTAGGTTTCAGCATTCAACAGGTAATGAAATGAGCATTAGTAATAATGCCGTCAATTCAATTTATGAAGACCGTACCGGAGTCATGTGGGTTGGAACGAATCTTAGGGCAATTAACCGGTTTGATCAATCGATTAGTAAATTTCGGATTATTAGATCCGAGCCAGGCAATTCAAACAGCCTGTCTAACAATAATGTATTCTCGTTTTTATTTGACAGGAAAGGTCAGTTGTGGATTGGAACACAGGAAGGACTGAATATTTACAATAATGAATCGAAAAATTTTACGCTATTCAAGCACGATATTAATGATCAATCATCTGTCAGCAGTAATAATATTAAATCAATTATTGAAGATCAGAACGGTGATATTTGGGTGGGTACCGTGCGCGGTTTAAATAAATTTAATCAGCAAAGTCATACTTTCAAGAGGTATTACATTGATCCTAATGATCAAACAACCAGCATTATTTGCTCTATGCTTGCAGCCAGGGATGGACTCATATGGATAGGAACCAATGGTGATGGTTTGTATGTATTCAATCCGAAAACAGAGAGATTCAAAAAATACGAAAACTTATCACAAGATTTTGGCAATATTGGTAATGAAATAATTTGGCCAATTGTTGAAGACAAAAACGGACATTTATGGGTAGGCACATATAACGAGGGTCTGTATACTATTGATCCGAAATCAGACAAATTAACGGTTTACGAAAACAATCCAAAGGACAGTACAACCCTTAGCAGTAATTATGTAATTTCCTTGTGCATAGACCATGAAGACAATCTGTGGGTAGGCACATCCATGGGCCTCAACAAACTCACTTTCGATTCAAAGGGGAACCCTGTTTTTAAAAGATATTTTGAAGAAGATGGGTTATCTGTCTCTACTATTTACGGACTCATTGAAGATGAAAATCAGCATCTCTGGATACTTACTTACAAAGGTTTATCCATGCTTGATCCATCTACAGGAGTTATTGCCAACTATTTCAGGGAAGACGGTTTGCAGGATAATGAATTCTCAATAAATGCTGTTGTACAAAATGAAAGTACGGGTGAGATTTGTGCTGGTGGAATCAATGGATTCAATATCTTCCACCCAGACCAGATTGTAGGAAACAAGATACCCCCCATTACAAAAATTGTTGATTTAAAGATTCTGAACAAATCTGTTCACATTGGTGACAAAATTAACGACAGAATAATTCTTGACCAGTCGATCAGTTCTATAAATTCAATTAAGTTAACATATAGAGAATACGTAATCTCTTTTGAGTATGCAGCACTGCATTACAAATCGCCCCAGGGTAACAAATACGCCTATATGCTTGAGGGATTTGATAAAGGCTGGAACTATGTAAAAAACCTTCGTTTGGCTACATATACTAATTTGCCACAAGGTAGTTATACTTTTATGGTTAAAGCTGCAAACAGTGATGGCGTATGGAATGAAATCCCGACAATGCTTACCTTGTATATCAAGCCACCATGGTGGAAAACTATTCTGTTTAAAATTGCCGCTACTATATTTATTATATTGTTAGGTACCTTATTATTCCGGCTGCGGGTAAAAATGCTGACTAAAAGACAGCACCAGCTTGAGGAAATGGTAAAGAAAAGAACCGAAGAATTAAGCAGTGCTTATAAAATGCTTACCAATAAACAGGAAGAAATTACCCAGGTTAATACCCTGTTGGAAGAAAAACAGGAAGAAATCACCATGCAGAATGAAGAACTGCTGAAGCACAGAAATGACCTGGAAGACCTGGTTGATATGAGAACTGCAGAACTCAGGGAAGCCAAAATAAAAGCAGAAGAATCAGACAAGCTCAAATCTTCATTTCTGGCCAATATGTCTCATGAAATCCGCACACCCATGAATGCCATTGTTGGTTTTGCCAGCTTGCTGGATGACGAAACCATTGATCAAACTGAAAAAAGCTATTTTATTCAGACCATCAAGAATAATTCTGACATACTGCTTACCTTGATTAATGACATTCTGGACATTTCTCTTATTGAAGCAAACCAACTGGTGCTGTATAAAGAGAATTTTTGTGTGGATGAAACTCTTGTGGAATTGAAAAAGTATTATGATTTAAAAAACGAAAAGAAAATATATATCGGACTGATAGCCGATAACCCGGGTGAAAGAATCTATATTCACAACGACCCCATACGGTTCAGGCAAATAATGACCAACCTGCTCAATAATGCATACAAATATACCGATCACGGCTACATTCGATTCGGCTATCATATTGTGGACAATTTAATCCAGTTTTATGTAGAAGATACCGGGATTGGCATCAGCGAAGAAAACCGGAAGAACATATTCCAGCAGTTCCACAAAATTGAACCCGACAAGAAAAGATTTTACCAGGGTACCGGAATTGGTCTTTCGATATGTGAAAGACTTGTTAAATTAATGGGCGGAACCATTATGGTAGAATCGGAAATTGATGTAGGTTCCGTATTCTCTTTCACATTACCTTATACCCACCATGACGACCTTCCGGATCAGATTGGCATAACGACATCAGAAAAAGATGTAAGACTCGACCAGATTCACGTGCTGGTTGCAGAAGACGAACCCGACAATTACCAACTGATTGAAAGGCTTCTCCGAAAAAACGGAGCAGAGGTTTCCTGGGCTCATAACGGCAAAGAAGCAGTTGAATACTTCACGGCAAATGAACAGGTTGAAAACCATTTGGTCTTGATGGATATCAAAATGCCCGTAATGAATGGTTTCGATGCCTGTGAAGCAATTAAAAAAATCAACAGCAAAATACCGGTTATCGCATTAACAGCTTTTGCACTGGCCCAGGATAAAGACAAAATCATGAAGGCTTCTTTTGATAATTACATTTCAAAACCTGTTATTCCCGAAAGGCTCAGAGAACTGCTCGTTTACTATAAAGACTTGCTTAACGGCACCACCAAACCATAATAACTGCTTGTTTTACAAGCCCGTCAATTGAGTTGCTTCAGGTTGTCAATGGCTTCAGGCATATGTTTG
>CAYVBH010000223.1:0-6621 GCA_964449015.1 uncultured Bacteroidales bacterium | reverse complement strand
AATGCACTGGCCGAATCATTTTTCAGTTCGTTACTTTTCAGGTAATTCTCAAATTCCCGTTGTGCCAGTATATAGGCCAGCGTGTCGGAGGTTTGTGGTTCATCGGTGGCATGGTAAAAAGTAACGGTAAGCCCCGGCTTCTTATTCAGAATATCAGCTAGTATGTCAATGGTACCTAGGTCCTTTTTGTCGGGCATGGGCTCAAATAAAGGCAGCGGAATTTCCCTGAGCTTGTCGGGGTTTGTGCCATGCATGTCGGCGAGCAAGTTATAGGGCGAAGTAGCTGCCTTGATAAACAAATTGCCGATGACCCGTAAGATAATTTTACCCAGATTTTTGATTTCTACCTCTTCGCCTTTGGTTTTAACCGGTGCCTTCAAATCGATGATGCCGTCCTTGTCTGAGAGCACTCCGAGTGCCAGCCTTAAAGGTACTTTCATGGGTACTTCTTCCTTTGAACGATTACCCAGGGTGAATTTCCTGAAATAAATGTTGTTGTCGCTCTGCAGCGATTTGGTGCGGATCACATTATCGGTAGAAAAATTCATGACCCCGCTGGTTACCGGGTACCCAAAATAATGCTTGAACAGAGCATCCAGATCCTTCATCCGGAACTGGTTCACGGCCATGTTAAAATCAATATCGGCAAGGTCTTCGGGGTTAAAAACAGCATGTGTGGTCAATTTGCCGGTCTGATTCAACAGGGCAGACAGATCAAATGATAAATTGCCCGGAGAGCCTTTCACAGGCACGCCATTAAGTTGAAGGTCGTCAATTGCATAACTGAACGGATAGCGCATGGTTTTGTCTATATACTGTACTTTTCCTCCCGCAATAACCAGTTTTGCAAAGGCGAAACGGGTTTTGCCTTTATCGGATATCGTGTCGGCCTGCTGCACAAGCGTGTCTTCCGGAGCTTTTTCTATGGGTTTGACCAGGGTGATCCAGTTATTTACTGTATCTACCAACTCAAACAATACAAAAGGATCTGAGAGCGCAATGTCATTCACGATAATCCTGTTCTTATCCAGCAGGAAGGTATCCAGACCAACAGAAAGCTTCTTGAAAGCCAGCATGGTTCGATCCTGTGTGTCGGCCATACTGAAATCTTCAATTTGGCTGGTGCCCTGAACGAGCAGTCGCATCACATGCTGCATACTTCCCTTGATGGTCAGGTCATTCGAGAGGTATCCCTTCAGCGCCGAAATATTCAGATTACTAACCAGATAAGGTTGCAAAATGTTCAGATTTAAACTGTCGAGTTTCAGATTCAGAAGGTACGTACTGTCCGCCTGGTTGAGCGCCAGTTTGGAATACAATGAACCTCCATCAACAAAGTTAAAATCTACCGACAGGTTGGTTGATTCGCTGTTCCAGGTAAAGCCGGGGATTTCCAGATCAATCTTATTCAAGGCGATGGTATTGTCAATGGGGATGTCGGTATACTGCACATAACCGCGCTGAATCCGGATATTCTCAAGCACATATTTCAACGGCGCTTTTTTTACCGTATCTGCAACAGTACTGTCAGCTTTTACCAGGTCTGAAAAGTTAAATCGGTTTCCGTCCTGCATAAGCTGCACATAAGGATCTTCAAGTGTAACAGAAGTAACATGAATTTCATTGCGCAAAAGCGGCAGGTAGCTGAGATTGACCCGGAACCTTTCAAAACTGGCGAATACCGATGAGGAGTTTTTTTCATATAACCTGAAGCCATCCACACGAATTGTCCCGTTGAAATAATTGATCCTGATCTTGTCAATAGCTGTTTTGCGGCCAATGAGCTCAGGACTGTGTTTTACAATGTATCCACGTGCAATACGGGGCGCGGCAAAGAGAACGAGAATAAAAAAAAGGAGGATGAAGAATACGATCCAATGCCATTTTTTAATCCATGTAAATTTCATTTCCGGTTTGGTTTAGATCATAACAAAGATATACCTAATTATCAGGCTTTGCAGATGCAATTTTTTCCGGATTGTTAGTTTCTGTTTCCAACAATGTGTAAATTTATGGAAGCTAATGCAATATGAAAAAGGAAGTTCTCAGATGGACAATCGTCATGTTTGTCGTGTTGACAAGCATTGGACTCAGCATTTTCCTGATGTTTCATACCCAACAATACCGTGGTATTAATGGTTTACTGACAGGCTTGCTCGTTGTTGCCTTGTTGGGATTGCTGGTACGGTTCAGAGCCGACAGGAAGCAGAGGAATTTGCGGGAAGGCAATGATCCTGTAAGTCTCATGAGCCAGTATTTTGAGTATAGCAACGACATGTTGTGCGTGGCCAACCACCAGGGTTATTTTGAATTTCTCAACCCGGAATGGGAAAAAACGCTGGGATATTCCTGCGGAGAACTCATGAGCAAAAAGTACCTGAGCCTGGTACATCCCGATGATTTGGAATCAACGCTTAAAGCCGCTACCGAATTGTCATTCCAGAAAAAGGTCTTTGGCTTTTCAAATCGCTACCTCTGTAAAGACGGCTCTTACCGATGGCTCGAGTGGCATTCCTATCCAAAAGACAACCTGATTTTTGCAGCAGTACGCGACATTACCGAAAGAAAAGCAGTTGAAGAACGACTGGAGCAATTGCATACGCTTCAGGCTGCCATATTCGACAATGCCGGGTACACCATCATAGTCACTGATACGCAGGGTAAGATAACTGCCGCAAACCGTGAGGCCGAAAAAATGCTGGGATACAGGGCAGGGGAGCTTACCGGAATTGATGTAGTCGCTGCTCTACACGATCAGGATGAGCTGGTTCGCCAGGCTTCATTTCTGACAGAAAAACTGAAAAGGCCTGTCAAACCAGATTTTGAGGTTTTTATTGCCGAAGCTTATGAAGAAAAACAGATGGAATATGAATGGACCTATATACGTAAAAACGGTACCCGGTTTCCTGTGCTTCTGAAAGTTACCTCGTTAGTTGACAGCAAGGGTGATTTACGCGGATATATGGGCATTGCAGCGGACCTGACCGAGAAGAAAAAAGACTTGGATACCATTAAGCAACGGGAGAAAACTATTGCCGATGAACGGAATATGCTGCGGGCTTTAATTGACAATATACCTGATATTGTATATGTGAAAGATACCGAAAGCCATTTTCTGACAGCCAATGTCACGTTAGCCAATATCCTCGGTCGCACACCTGAGAGCTTACTCGGACTAACTGACCTGGAGCTCTTTCCAAGAGAACTTTCCGATGATTTCTACAACGATGAAAAGATGCTGTTTCAAACAGGCAATCCCATTATCAACAAGGAAGAAGTCTTATATGATTTGAACGGCAACGAGATTGTCTTTCAGACCACAAAAATGCCTTTGCGTGATTCCGACAATCAGTTTACAGGTTTGGTGGGAACCGGACATATCATCACCGAGCGTAAAAAAGCGGAAGAGGAAATTAAAAAACTGAACAAAGAGCTCGAACGCATGGTTGAAGAGCGCACCGCCAGGTTGCAACAGGTTAATACCGAGCTGGAATCGTTTGCCTACAGTGTCTCGCACGACTTGCGATCGCCCTTAAGGCATGTCGACGGGTTTATGCAGATGATGTATGAAAATATTCCCGAACCCAACGAAAAGGTCAGGAACTATGCAGCTAAGATAAACGCGGTTCTAAAACGTATGGCGGCGATGATCGATGATCTGCTGGCATTTTCAAAGCTTGGACGGAAAGAGCTGAATGTCACCAACGTCAACCTGAACACGGTGGTCCGCAATATCATTGATTATTATGAACATGAGACATCATCGCGTAATATTAACTGGACCATTAATGAACTTCCCGTGGTAAAGGGTGATCAGAGTCTGCTGCACATGGCGTTTGAAAACCTGTTGTCAAATGCGATCAAGTATACTTCGGGCAAAAGTGATACGAGGATTGAAATCGGAAGCAGGGAACTGCCCGGGAAATATGCAGAGATTTACATAAGTGACAATGGTATCGGGTTCGATATGGCCTATTACAACAAGCTTTTCGGTGTGTTTCAGCGGTTGCATGCCAATCCGCAATATGAAGGGACGGGCATTGGATTGGCCAACGTAAAACAGATTATATTAAAACACAAGGGGAGTGTTTGGGCCGAGGGAAAGGTAAATGAAGGAGCGGTATTTTATGTGGCCCTTCCTTTGAGCTGATCATCTGTCGCGCCTAAAGTATAACATTCCTCATAGTCACTGATCAAATAAAAATCTAACTTTACTTATTCCAATTGCTGCTATTATGAACCAATTGATCGAATGCGTTCCCAATTTCAGTGAAGGGCGCGATATGCAAATCATCAGGCAGATCACCGACGTGATTGAGCAGGTAGAAGGGGTCAGGTTGCTCGATGTAGATCCGGGAAAAGCAACCAACCGCACAGTTGTAACATTTGTAGGCCCGCCTGAAGCTGTTTGTGAAGCGGCCTTTCAGGCTGTCAAAAAAGCATCGGAACTCATCGATATGAGAAAGCACCAGGGTGCGCACCCCAGGTTCGGCGCTACTGATGTTTGTCCCCTGGTGCCTGTTTCCGGCATTACCATGGAGGAGGTGGTGAAATATGCCCGTTCGCTGGCCCAACGGATAGGTGAGGAATTGCAAGTCCCCGTTTATTGTTATGAATATGCGGCCTTTGAAGACAAACGGAAAAACCTGGCCAGTTGCAGGCAGGGAGAATATGAGGGTTTGGCCATGAAAATTGAAAGTGCAGGATGGAAACCCGATTTTGGTCCCGGCAAATGGAATGACCTGGTGGCCCGCAGCGGTGCATCGGCAGTTGGTGCAAGAAATTTCCTGATTGCCTATAATGTGAACCTGAATACGACCTCAACGCGCAGGGCAAATGCCATTGCATACGACATCCGCGAAAAGGGAAGAAAAAAAAGGGAAGGGAATCCCGTTACTGGGAAGATCATCCGCAATGCTTCAGGTGAGCCGGTGTATGAACCGGGACTGTTGAAAGCCGTTAAGGCCATCGGATGGTATATTGAGGAATACGGGATAGCGCAGATTTCCATCAATCTCACCGACCTGTCGTTTACTCCCATGCACAAGGTTTTTGATACAGCCTGTGAAAGGGCAGTCGCCAGGGGATTGCGGGTAACGGGCTCGGAACTGGTTGGCATGGTACCGCTGAGCGCCATGCTGGAGGCGGGCAAATATTTTCTCCACAAGCAGCATCGTTCCACCGGAATACCCGAGCGAGAGATCATCAGGATAGCTTTGAAATCACTGGGACTTGATGACCTGACCCCGTTTGACCCGGATAAGAAAATCATTGAATACATGCTAAGAGACAAGTCGGCTAAACGCCTGGTGGATTTGACCGTGAAGGACTTTGCCGATGAAACGGCATCGGAATCTCCCGCCCCCGGCGGAGGTTCGGTTTCAGCCTGCCTGGGCGCCCTGGGCGCTTCGCTGGCTGCTATGGTAGCCAACCTTTCGTCGCATAAAGCCGGATGGGACGATCGCTGGAAGGAATTCTCCGATTATGCCGAAAGAGGCATGGCCATACAGAAGGACCTGCTGAGTCTGGTGGACGAGGATACGCTTGCCTTTAGTAAAGTGATGGATGCTTTGGGAATGCCCAAAGCAACGGATGCAGAAAAAGCCGCCCGGCACGATGCAATGCAACGCGCTACCCGGTATGCAACAGAAGTGCCGCTGAAAGTGATGAAACGATCTGCTGAGGCCTTTGAACTATTAAAAGCCATGGTTGAAACCGGGAATCCAAACTCGGTTTCCGATGCGGCCGTAGGGGCATTGTGTGTACGCAGCGCGGTAATGGGTGCTTACCTGAACGTGAAAATCAATGCGTCGGGATTGGAGGATAAAGCATTTGTAGAAAAGGTCCTGCATGAGGGAAAAGAAATTGAAACGGCAGCCAGACGAATGGAAGAAGAAATTCTGACCCTGGCGGAGAAAAAAATCGGGTGAGGATAGATCCGGAAATAGCTTTGCAGGCCAGGATGTTTTCGCAACCATGCCTTTTTCTAAATACAGTCACTCAATATGAGTTTGGTCCGTCTCATGTTGGCACACTGCTATCACAGAACCGTGCGTTATGCATTCTTATTTTGAAGCAATAAAGAACAATCTTTTAAAAGGAAACAAGACCTTCCCGTTTTCTTGCAGGGGATAGTCTTTCTTTATATCCGACAATACCATACTCTCAAAATCCTTTTTGTCCGCATTGCTTTCAAGCCGGTCAATATAAGGTCTTAATCCCGTGCTGTGTATCATTTCCAGAATGGAATCGTGAGAGTCCATGATGTGAACATAATCCGATTCCCAGATCTCAACAGCAGTAAATAATGCTGAGAGATAATCGTAATAATCGGAATGATGATGTATGGTAAACAAATGGTTCACACTTTCCGTCTGGTTCGACCAGCGTTTCTCTTTGGAGATCCTGGCGATTGACTTACCCAACGGCATGTCAAAAAACAGCGGCAATTGAATGGCAAGGGTTCCGTGATCGGACAGGATGTCCCTGAATTTTTTGAGCAAATCAAAGTGATTGGGTATCCATTGAATGGTGGCATTTGAGAACACCAGATCAAAAGTTCCGGCTATTTCATCTTTCCCGGCATCCAGAAGCTTCCATTCCTGGTGGGGGAAATCATGT
>CAYVBH010000222.1:0-6636 GCA_964449015.1 uncultured Bacteroidales bacterium | reverse complement strand
GATCTTTCGATGAATGCGGTTCAACTGAGTTGGATCGCCATGGCATTTTTGTTGTCATCTGCCGTACTCCTGGTTCCTTTCGGGAAACTAGCCGACATCATCGGCCGGCGCAAAATGCTGTTATTCGGGAATATTCTCTTTACCCTGGCCACATTACTTTGTGCTTTTTCATTTTCGCCAACCATGCTCATTTCTTCACGTGTTTTGCAGGGAATAGGTAGTGCCATGATCCTGAGCTCGGGTATGGCCATCATCATTTCTGCCTTTCCACCTGAAAAACGTGGAACCATCATTGGCTGGAATACCACAGCAGTTTATGTTGGCCTTTCTGCGGCTCCTCTTATGGGAGGTCTGCTTACCAAAACCTTGGGCTGGCAGAGCCTTTTTTATATCAATGCATTTGCCGGAATGTTAATTATTCTGGGCATTTCACTGGGTGTGAAGTCAGAATGGGCCGAAGCCCGGAACGACCGTTTTGATCTTACCGGTTCGTTGATTTACATACCTTCAATGTCAGCACTCATGTATGGCTTTTCAAAACTGCCAGGGACATTTGCCATTATTATTACTGTTGCTGGGGCAATTGGTTTGGTTGTATTTATCCTGTGGGAGTTGCGTGCCAGATTCCCGGTGCTCGATATCGGCCTTTTCAGCAAAAACAAGACTTTTGCATTTTCAAACCTGGCCGCCCTGATTAATTATGCTGCCACCTTTGGAATTACTTTTGTGTTGAGCCTCTACCTGCAGAATATCAAAGGACTTGACCCGCTTGATGCCGGATTGATTCTCATCACACAACCCATATTAATGGCAGTTGTGGCATCGGTTTCAGGAAGACTTTCAGACAGGATCGATTCTCAAATATTATCTTCAACAGGCATGGCCATTATTGTAGTGGGATTGGTTCTGCTGTCTTTTCTTACTGCCAAAACGGAATATTCCTACTTGGTGATTACCCTGACTATACTTGGCTTTGGTTTTGGGATGTTCTCATCACCCAATACCAATTCGGTAATGAGTTCAGTGGAAAAGAAGTTTCTGGGGACAGCCTCTGCAACACTGGGTACCATGAGGCTTACAGGACAGATGTTCAGCATGGCCATTGCAGCTATGGCCATTCATATTTTCATAGGAAACGATACCATTAACCTCAGCAATGCCCATGCCTTCATGCAAAGTATAAGAGTGATATTCATTGTATTTGCCGTGCTGTGCACGCTGGGCGTTTTTGCTTCGCTGGCCAGGGGGAAAAGATCCATCATTACGTAAGAGTATATTCAAAACCAGTAATCCGGGCTCAAAGTAACTATGCAAAAAAAGCGTAGTCTCCCGACTACGCTTAGCATTCAGATTCAATCCGGAGGTGGAGACTTCCGGCTATTTTACTAGTTGTATAAATACCTTTTGATGCTTCTTTTAGGAGTTTTCACAAATTCCTCGGGATGGATCTCAAAACGTGAAACCTGCATGAATTTGGGCATGTTGGCATTCACTTCTTTGCGATAATGTTCCAGAATTTCCGGCAAAGCTTCTTTCGTCACTCCATTGGCAGCCATTTTATCAGAATCCGGGTAAATTAATGCCACCAGCTTTTCCTGGCGGTAAACTACAAGGGATTCATTTATATATTCCTTATTGTTAATGGCGGCTTCTATTTCTTCAGGATAGACGTTTTTCCCGTTGGAACCCAGAATCATGCTCTTACAACGACCCTTGATAAAAATAAATCCGTTCTTGTCAATCAGACCCAGGTCGCCCGTATGCAGCCATCCCTCGTCGTCAATGATTTCGCGCGTAGCTTCAGGGTTTTTATAATAGCCCGTCATACAATTTTCACCGCGCAACACAATTTCGCCAACAACCTTTGAAGGGTCAGTCGAATCGATAATCACCTCAAGTGTATCCACCTTCCTCCCTGAAGCTCCGATTTTATTTACCGTCCAGGGTGCATAGCTGATTAGCGGACCACATTCCGTCATACCGTATCCGACAGCAAACGGAAACTTGATCTTCTTCATGAAGGTTTCGGCTTCAATATTGAATGCTGCCCCGCCAATCACCACCTCGGCGAAATTGCCGCCGAAGGCTTGGGTAAGGTTGGCTTTTATTTTTTTGTGGATCAGTTTATTCAGCAAAGGAATCCTCAACAGTACATTGGCTGGAAATTTACTAATGATGGGCAGAATCCGGGCTTTATAGATTTTCTCAATTACCAGCGGCACCGACAAAATTAGCCGTGGTCTTACTTCCTGGAAAGCCTGAGTGACAATCTGGGGTGAAGGTGTTTTGGTTAGTATGGTAATGTGGCAGCCGATTGAAAAAGGAAACAGGAATTCGAAGGCACATCCGTATGAATGGGCAAGGGGAAGGAACGACACAATGGGGTCACCTGGTTTGAGGGGCATATTCTCCTGTGCGTATCTTACGTTGGCAGCCAGGCTGTTGTGCTGCAGCATAACTCCTTTTGAAAATCCCGTAGTGCCCGATGTATAGCTGATCACCGCTAGTTCTTCGTTACCGGTTTTTGGCAGTTCAAACGAATCTGCGGTTAACCCCATCGGGTAATTCTTTACAAATTCTGCATCGAGCTGTTCAACCAATGATTTGACCGCATCGGAATGGGTATGGAAGAGCTCAAAATCGTTGATTGAAAATATAGCCCGAATGGCGGGAAGTTTTGCCGGATCAATGGTTTGAAAAATAGCATCGGAACTAAACAGCACAACCGAATCAGAATGGTTGATGATTGATTGGATGTCATCGGGCTTAAAATCAGGCAGAATGGGCACAATGACAGCGCCATAAGATACAGTGGCCAGATAAACACAACACCAACGTGCGGAATTTTTCCCTACCAGGGCAATCTTGTCACCCTTTTTAATTCCCATACGGTCGAAAAGATGATGAAACTTAAGTATATAATTCCCGGTATCGGCATAGGTTAATTTTTCTCCATTGTAATCAGAGAGTGCCGGAAGGTTCCAGTTCTTTTTGATGCTTTCTTCTATGTAGCTTACAAACTGTTCCTTGATCATGACTTCAAATTTTCGTTTAGCAAGGAAAGATAGTGAATTTTTAAAGCCGGAGAACAAGGAAATGAAAAAAACCGCTTGGTTAGGTTGTAAGTAGAGCGTAGTCAGGAGACTACGCTCAGCAGTTACTGCGCTCAGTAACAACAGAAAAAAAGCGTAGTCGGGTGACTACGCTTTGCATTCGATTTAACTAAACCCGGTATATCAGGCAAGATAGAGCTGATACTGCAGCAATCACCAGTCGTCAGTCCTGAACGGTGATGCCGGCAATCCTTCCGCATTATACAGGTTGGCATCATCGGGGTTATCGGCCCATGCATACCGCACGGCTACCGGGTTTTTCACAGCTTCATTGTAAACCACCACCTTGTTATCCGCCGTCAGATGTGCCTTTGCCCAAACAAACTTTTTATCGGCGCCGGCTATGGCAAATGACTTCAGGTAACCGTATTTGTCCTTTACCAACAGTCCGGAACCCTTGTGGTCAAATTCCAGAACCGCCTTATCTCCATCAACAATCATTGATTTGTAAATGGGACCTGAGTATACCAGGTCTTTTCCATAAGCTACTTTAAGTGCGGCCAGGGATAACCGGTATCCCACATCGTCTTTATTGCGCGGATGGATGTCCTTGGCTTCCCCGATGTCGATAATTACGGCCATTCCTGTTTTGGGAACCGAAAGCGTCATGGTTTGTGCCTCACGCAGACCGGCCCAGGTGCTTTGCTGCGGGAACTGGGGTGGTTCCATGTAATTGGCCAGCTGAACGAAGAGGAAAGTGAAATCAGCATTTCCCCATTTGCTCCGCCAGTCGTTGATCATGGTGGGGAACAAGGACCGGTATTTGATGTAATTTCCGGCGTTGTTCTCGCCCTGGTACCAGATGACTCCCTTAACCGGGAAATTCAGTATCGGATTGATCATGCCGTTGAACAACAATGAAGGAAAACTGTTCGGACTTGAAGATTCTTTGGGTGCCGGCAGATCCAGACCCACTTTGTAATTCCAGTCGCCTGCCAGGCTTACCTTGTTTCCGCCAACCTCCATGTATACCTGGTTGTCCATACCCCATAAACCGCCGCCTCCACCGGTATCAATAACTTTTATGGCAATCACGTTAACACCGGCTTTGAGCGTTCCGGCAGCCACTTTATAAGACCGGGGCAGATCGTACTTGTTCTCGGTTTTCCCGATCTTTACTCCGTTTAAATAGGTTTCATCACTGTCATCAATGGGTCCGAGGTTGATTACAGCCTCTTTACCGGCATCAGCTGATGAAATGGTAATTTCTTTTCGAAACCACACGACCCCGTCTAATGCAGGCAGACCGGCACCTTCCCAGGCCTGCGGGAGGCGCATGGTTTTCCAGTCGGTTGTTTTGAATTCCGGCAGGTACCATTTGTTTACAATGCCCGGATCTTCATTGGATATGGCATTTTGCCATTTTTTTTGCTCTTCTTCTGCATCCTTTTGCAGCTGATCCAGGTTCATACCTCTAATTTTATCGATGGCCGCCTTATAATCCTTATCGGCATACATGGTTTCAAGGCTGATCCAGGTTTCTATATCAGTCCCTCCCCAGTTGCTGTTAATCAGTCCGACCGGCACATTCAGTTCTCTGGTCAGGTTTTTGCCGAAATAATACCCGATAGCTGAAAAGGAAGCAGCACTTTCCTGGCTGCAAACTTCCCATTTGGCTTCATTGGTATTCTGCAGCGGCTTCAGACTGATTTTCTTGGGAACATAAAAGAGCCGGATGTTCGGATTATCAGTAGAATTCTTGTCGGTTGTCCAGTTTCTTGAACGCACAAGGGGCCATTCCATGTTGGATTGCCCTCCGCATAACCAGACATCACCATAAAGAATATTCTTCAGGGTAATGGTATTTTTGCCCTTAATGGTTAGTTCAAAGGGCCCCCCTGCCGGGTTTGGCTTCAGCTGCACTTTCCAATCCCCTTTTTTATCAGCTTTTGCACTTACCTTCTGTGCGCCGATGGTAACGGTCACTTTCTCGCCGGGTTTGGCCCAACCCCAGATATTCACCGGCACATCGCGCTGCAACACCATGTTGTCTGATAGAAGGTAAGGGATAGTCACATCGGCACGAAGGCCGCTGCTAATCATAAACACGCACACGAACAGGAACGTTGCCCGTTGCATGAATTTTGAAATTATTGGTTTCATAATCAGCTGTTTTGATGAATGATTATTCGGGTTTCATAGCCTGGTACCCTACATGGAGCATATAGGCATCCAGGATGATTAGTGCAGTGAATGCTTCTACCACCGGCCACATGCGGGCTACGATAGTAGGATCCCGCCGGGTCACGGCTGCCAGTTCCTTGTTCTCGAGGCTTACCTTATCCACAGTCAGCTGCGGTTTGGCTATTGTGGGTGTAGGTTTCACGGCGACCCGGGCAACAATATCCTGGCCCGTGGTTAATCCGCCGGTGATACCTCCTGCATGATTGGAAGAAAACACAACCTTGCCGTCTTTCACCCGCAAGGCATCGTTGCATTGCGAACCGGTCATTTTTGCTGCTTCCATGCCACAGCCAATTTCCACGGCTTTTACCGTACCAATGCTCATGAGTCTGCCCAGTTCACCATCCAGCTTGCTAAACACCGGTTCCCCCATGCCGGCCGGTACACCGGTAACAACAACTTCCACGATACCCCCCGATGAGTCTCCCTCCTGCATGATGCGTAATATTTCATTATACATGGCATCGGCTACTTCAGGATCAGGGCAGAAAAGTTTTGGATTGATACCGTATTTTCCCCTGACTTCCTCCTCTTTATAGATGGGCCTTTTGATATCGGGTATCCGGGTTTCGAGTTCAGCCAGGATGGCTGCTTTTTCAAAGAATCGCTGAGCCTTTTGCATTTTGCCTGAGGCAAACAGATCGAGGTAGATGGGGTCATATTGTTTTCTTACTTCACGGTAAGCAGCAGCCTTCTTTTTAATCTCATCCAGCGGCATGTCTTTCATGCGAATGCCGGCAGCTTCACGCACAAATGAAACCACTTCAATGCCGTGATCCTTGAGTATTTTCTTGGCAATACAGCCTGCAGCTACAATCGATGAGGTATAGCGTCCGCTGAAAAATCCGGCTCCGATTGAATCATCCCATGGTCCGTATTTCATATAGGAAGCATACGATGCATGGCCCGGACGGGGGGTGCGGTTGGTGCTCTGGTACTGCTCAATGTGCTCAAGATGCCGATCGACATTGGGAATCAGAATAACCATGGGAGTCCCGTTTGTATAGCCGGCATTTTTAAACCCAGGCATGGTATCGGCAGCATTCACCCCACTGTAAATGATGGGTACATCGGCTTCGCGCCGCGGAGAAGTCAATTCTCCCTGGCCGGGCTTGCGAAGCATGAGTTCCACGTATATTTCCTCTTCCGAAAACAGGTATCCGGGGGGAACACCCTGAATGTTAATGGATAATCCTTCCTGGTAAGATCCTCCTGCAACGGTGGTCTTAAATAAATGGCCATACGTACATCCTAGCATAGATATCTGGTTTAAATTGTTTCAGATTTCAATTGTTGTAAACTGGGCGCCCAAACCGGACATGTCATTCACAAAGTTGGG
>CAYVBH010000221.1:755-6696 GCA_964449015.1 uncultured Bacteroidales bacterium | reverse complement strand
AAATGCCCTTGGCTTCAACCACCAGTTGCCCGTTCACCACGTTGAGCATTTTGATGATTCTTTCGGTGCCGATGGTACCTTCAGCAACACCTGCATAAAAGCTGTCGCGCATGAGGTAGTCCATCCTATCCATATCCAGTTGTCCCGATACCAGCTGATGCAAAAACTTCTTGCTATAATCGTTATTAAAGATGCGGATGGCCAAGCCGAGCTTTCCACCGAACTCCTCATTCAGGTTGTTCATCAGCATTACAGTAAGGCTCTCGTGGGAAATGCCGGGAATAATGCTTTCTTCAAGGGCGTGGGAAAAGGGACCGTGCCCGATATCATGAAGCAGGATGGCCGCCGTAACAGCTTCAGCTTCTTCTTCGGAAATTTCGGTTCCTTTCTGACGCAGGTTTTCAATGGCCTGGCTCATCAGATGCACAGCACCGAGTGCATGTTGAAAGCGGGTGTGGGTGGCCCCGGGATATACAAAACTGGTGAGGCCAAGCTGCTTGATCCGACGCAATCTTTGCAGGTAAGGGTGTTCCAGCAGATCAAAAATAAAATCAGTGGGAATGATGATAAATCCGTGAACCGGGTCATTAACTATTTTTCGTTTGTTGGTATTGACAGAAGCTGCTGACATGTATCCTGGTTAAATTACGAGATGGTTTGCAAATTACTGAATAATACTTTATAAAATCAACATGATTTATCATACACTTTTGCACGGTTTGCATATTCAATTATTATTTATATCTTTGCAACGAAATTTATCAGGATAGGGGACACTTCAGTCCCCTATTTTATTAGGCTGGCATGACCATGATCAAAGCAGCATTAATCAGAAGCTACCTGGAAGAAGAACTGGCGCAAAGCGGTAAATTCCTGGTGGACGTGACCGTGAGCACCGGGAATAAGATTGTGGTATACATGGACAGCCTGAAAGGAGTTACGCTGGATGAATGCATACAGGTGAGCCGGTTTCTGGAGAGTAAGCTGGATCGTGAGGTTGAAGATTTTGAGCTGGAAGTGTCGTCACCCGGGCTTGACAAACCGTTGAAGCTGCCTGTTCAGTATGAGAAGAACCTGGGACGGATGCTGGATGTTTTGAAAGCCGGCGGGAACAAGATTACCGGCAAGCTGGAGGCAATACTCCCTGAAGGCGGCATCAGGCTGGAGGCCGAAAAAGCAGTAAAAGACAGCAAAACAGGTAAAAAGAAGAAGCAATCGGAAATACTGGAGATAAAGTTTGAAGAGATCAAAACAGCAAAAGTTGTAATAAGTTTAAAAAAGTAAAATAAAACATGGAAAACCTTAATTTGATCGAAACGTTTTCGGAGTTTAAGGAACTGAAAAGCATTGACCGGGCCACCATGATGAGTGTGCTTGAAGATGTTTTCCGCGGTATGCTGGTAAAAATGTTCGGGTCGGCAGACAATTATGATATCATTATCAATATTGACAAGGGCGATTTTGAGATATGGAGAAACCGGGAAGTAGTGGAAAACGGAGAAGTAACGGATCCCAACCAGCAGATTTCGCTTGCTGAAGCCAAATTAATCGATGAGGATTATGAGGTGGGTGAAGAGGTTACCGATGAAGTGAAATTGCTTGATTTCGGAAGGCGTGCCATTTTGGCGCTCAGGCAGAATTTGACCGCCCGGATCCTCGATCTTGAAAAGAACAATATTTTTCAGAAATACCGTGACCGCATCGGAGATATTATAACCGGCGAGATTTACCAGGTTTGGAAAAGGGAAATCCTGGTGCTTGATGAAGAAGGCAATGAATTGATTCTGCCAAAAACCGAACAAATCCCCACCGATTATTTCCGCAAGGGTGATAGCATCAGAGCCGTGGTAGTGCGGGTTGAAATGAGAAACAACACGCCCCTGATTATCCTTTCACGAACATCTCCCATTTTCCTGGAGCGGTTGTTTGAACTTGAAGTTCCCGAAATATTTGACGGACTGATCATCATCAAAAAGATCGTCCGCATCCCCGGCGAAAGGGCCAAAGTTGCCGTTGAATCATATGATGAACGCATTGACCCTGTAGGCGCCTGTGTGGGAATGAAGGGTTCGAGAATACACGGAATAGTAAGGGAACTGAAGAACGAAAACATTGATGTGATTAATTACACCAATAACCTGCAGCTTTTTATTACGCGTGCCTTAAGTCCGGCTAAGATATCATCAATCAAAATCGATGAGAAGAGCAAGAAAGCAGACGTATATCTCAAACCCAACGAGGTTTCCCTGGCTATTGGGAAGGGCGGGCTGAATATAAAACTGGCCAGCCAGCTTACCGGGTATGAGATTGATGTTTACCGCGAGACTGATCTGGCCGATGAGGAAGATGTGAACCTCGATGAATTTGCCGATGAAATTGACGGCTGGATCATCGACGAGTTGAAATCCATCGGTTGCGACACGGCCCGAAGCGTCCTCAACCTGAATATTGAAGACCTGGTTAAACGTACCGATCTGGAAGAAGAAACCATTAAAGAAGTTCTCAAAATACTGAAGGCTGAATTTGAATAGTTCAACAGAATATTTTGTATTGAATGATTTACTAATTTTGGCCTTGCAAAAACAACTAAAATCAGCGGATGTCAGATACTAAAACTACACGATTAAATAAGATTGCCAGGGAGCTCAATGTGGGCATATCCACCATTGTGGATTTCCTGCATAAGAAAGGAGTGAAGATTGATTCGAGTCCGAATGAAAAGATCACTTCCGAACAGTATGAGCTGCTGTTAAAGGAATTTAGTACTGACCTTAACGCTAAGAAAGAGTCGGAAAAGCTGAATTTACGCAACAAGAGAGAAAAACTTGAAACGGTTTCACTGACCGATATGCCGCATGGTGCTGAACATGCAAAGCAGGAAGAGGAGGACGAGGTTTTTGTCAAAGATCTTCGGCCTACACACCATGAACCTGAACCCGAACGTGTTACGGAAAAAGAGACCATAAAAATCAATGTACTCGGAAAGATAGATGTTGAAAAACTAAGTCCAACCAAAAAGCAGCCACCTAAAAAGGAGGAAAAGGAAGTTAAGGAAGTTAAGGAAGTTAAGGAAGTAAAGGAAGTCAAAGAAGCAAAAAAAGTAAAGGGAGTCAAAGAGGCTGAAGTTGTTAAGGAAGCAAAAGAAGTCAAAGAAGTCAAAGAAGAGCCTGTTCCCAAGGAACCTGCCGCACCTCAGGTTGAAGATAAGAAACCTGTAGAGCCCCTTATTCAGGCACCTCCTGAAAAGGAGCCTGCCATGGAAGAAGCTCCACGGCCTGTTGAGGAGGAAATCTTCATGAAACCCGAGATCAAGGACGTGGAAGTTAAGGTTGTAGGAAGGATTGATCTGGATTCAATGAATCAGCGGACCCGGCCTCCTAAAAAGACCAGGGAGCAGCTTGAGAAGGACAGAAAGAGCCGGAATGTCCAGCAAAAGGATACTGAGAAAGCGGAAACGCCTGCCAGGGAGTCCGGAACATCAGGTTCTGCAAGGGCTGAAAGGCCGCAACCCGAGGTAATCAGGGCAAGAGCCGAGAAGCTTGACGGGCCCAAGGTGGTTGGCCGGATGCAGCTTCCTGTAACTGCATCGGAATCGGATGACTCAGCACAAAAGAAGAAAAGAAAACGCATTAAGAAAGATACACAGCGCGTAAGCGTTGAAAAGCAGCCGGGTAAGCCAGCCGCTACGGAATCTCAAAATGATAAAAAGAAGAAGAAAAAGCGGAAGGGTTACCGGTTTGAAATCAGCGAAGAGGATGTAGATAAGCAGATTAAGGATACTTTTGCCCGGTTAACCACCAAGGGCAGGTCGTCAAAAGGCGCCAAGTACCGGAAAGAAAAACGCGATATCGCCAGCCAGCGTAACCTGGCCGAGGAGGAAAGAAAAGAGCTGGAAAAGAATGTACTCAAGGTAACCGAGTTTGTTACGGTAAATGAACTGGCTACCCTTATGGAAGTTCCTGTAAATGAGGTAATTGCTGCCTGTATGAGCCTGGGCCTTTTTGTGTCGATCAACCAACGGCTCGACGCTGAAGCCCTGGTGCTTGTTGCCGAGGAATTCAGCTACAAGGTGGAATTTGTTACCGTGGATACCCAGGAAGAGCAGCATGAGGAGGAGGAAGATCCGGAGGATTTAGTTCCCAGACCTCCGATTGTAACAGTGATGGGCCATGTGGATCATGGAAAAACCAAACTTCTCGACCACATCAGGCATGCCAACGTAATTGCAGGTGAGGCCGGAGGTATCACGCAACATATTGGTGCTTACGGTGTTGAACTCAAAGACGGAAGGCAGATTTCATTCCTGGATACACCCGGTCACGAGGCATTTACCGCCATGAGGGCCCGTGGTGCGCAAATCACAGATGTGGCCATCATAGTGGTGGCTGCTGATGACGGGATCATGCCACAAACGGTTGAGGCTATTAACCATGCGCAGGCCGCCGGCGTACCCATGGTTTTTGCAATTAACAAAATTGACAAACCAACAGCTAATCCTGAAAAGATTAAAGAAGCACTGGCCAAAATGAATATTCTGGTGGAGGATTGGGGTGGTAAATTCCAGTCGCAGGAAATCTCAGCCAAAACCGGATTGAATATTGATGAACTGCTTGAAAAGGTGCTGCTTGAAGCCGAATACCTGAATCTCAAAGCAAATCCGAACAAACCTGCCGTAGGTACCATTATTGAATCCTCTCTGGATAAGGGAAGGGGTTATGTGGCCACCGTGCTGGTTCAAGCCGGAACTTTGCGTGTGGGAGATGTGGTGCTTGCCGGACATAACTTTGGCAGGGTTAAGGCCATGTACGACGAGCGGGGAAAGAAAATCACCGTGGCAGGACCTTCGGATCCGGTGTTGATACTCGGACTGAATGGTGCACCCCAGGCCGGCGACAAGTTCAATGTTTATGAAAGTGAAAAGGATGCCAAAGATATAGCCAACAAACGCGAGCAATTGTTGCGTGAGCAGGGGTTACGCACCCAGAAACACATTACACTGGATGAAATCGGCCGACGTATTGCCATTGGCAATTTCAAGGAACTCAATGTAATTGTTAAGGGTGATGTGGACGGATCCATTGAAGCACTTTCTGACTCATTGATCAAGCTGTCCAATGAAGAGATTCAGGTGAACGTGATCCATAAGGCTGTAGGTCAGATATCGGAAAGCGATGTATTGCTTGCTGCCGCCTCCAATGCCATTGTAATTGGCTTCCAGGTACGTCCGTCTATGCAGGCGCGCAAGCTGGCCGAGAAAGAAGAAATTGACATCAGGCTGTACAGCATCATTTACGATGCCATCAATGAAATCAAGTCGGCTATGGAAGGTATGTTGTCACCTGAAATCAAAGAAGAAATCGTGGCAACCCTCGAGATACTTGAAGCTTTCAAAATCACCAAGGTGGGCACCATTGCTGGCTGTATGGTGAAGGAAGGCAAGATCAAACGAGACACCAGGATTCGCGTAATCCGCGACGGTATTGTTGTTTATACAGGAAAACTGGCCTCCCTGAAACGTTTTAAGGATGATGTGAAGGAAGCAATAGTCGGACAGGAATGTGGTCTGAATATTGAAAACTTCAACGACATTCATGCCGGCGACATTATTGAGGGTTACGATACCACCGAGGTCAAGAAGAAACTTTAACCACACCATCCATGGATGAATTATTCCGTCAATCATCCATGATCAGGAAGGAAGCACGCAGACTGGGTTTTGATGCGTGCGGAATTTCCGGTGCTGCCTGTCTCGAAGAGGCGCAAGACCACCTGAAAAACTGGCTCGACCTGCATTTTCATGGTAGCATGAGTTATATGGAAAACCATGCAGATAAACGAGTTGATCCTACCCGCCTGGTTGACGGAGCAAAATCAGTGATTTCAGTTCTGATGAACTACTTCCCGTCGGATCGCCAGCAGGATCCCCAAGCCCCGGTTATTT
>CAYVBH010000221.1:0-722 GCA_964449015.1 uncultured Bacteroidales bacterium | reverse complement strand
GAAGACTATCACCGGGTGATGCGCAAAAAATTAAAACTCTTGTTTCGTTTTATCCGGGAATCGATAGCCCCTGTTTCCGGCAGGTATTTTGTGGATTCGGCACCGGTTCTTGAAAGAGCATGGGCTGCCAGAGCCGGACTGGGCTGGATCGGGAAAAACACCTGCCTGATCAGCAAAGAATTCGGTTCCTTTTTTTTCATAGGCGAGCTGATTGTTGATATCCCGCTGCACTACGATGAACCCATGCCCGATTATTGCGGCACCTGCACCCGGTGTATCGATGCCTGTCCCACCGGCGCACTGATTGCCCCATACCGCCTGGATGCCCGGCGATGCATATCCTATCTTACCATTGAAAACAAAGGAGATATCGATCAGGAATTCCGGGGCAAAATTGAAAACCGGGTTTTCGGATGCGACATTTGCCAGGATGTGTGCCCGTGGAACCGCAAGGCTGCGGCACATAATGTCAGCGAATTCAAACCCACACCCCGGCTGATGGCAATGACCCGCAGCGACTGGTATCTCCTGGATGAACAGCAGTATGAGGAACTCTTTGCCCGGTCGGCAGTTAAGCGGACCAGTTTCACAGGGTTAAAAAGAAACCTTTCTTTTATTTCAGGGCCAGCTGAGAAGAAATAAAAGCTCTTGATGTTTTTACCAGGTTCGACACATTCATCAGCAGATTCCTGGATTCAGCCAGCATGTCGAGGTAAAGAAGA
>CAYVBH010000220.1:0-6733 GCA_964449015.1 uncultured Bacteroidales bacterium | reverse complement strand
CTGGTAACAACCGGCTTAGTTGTACTCAGCGGTGAGGTAAAAACAAATGCTTATGTTGATGTTCAGCAGGTAGCCAGAGAGGTGATCAAGAAAATCGGTTATGTTCATTCTGATTATATGTTTGAGGCTGATTCATGCGGCGTTATATCATCAATCCACGAACAATCACAGGATATCAACCGTGGTGTGGAAAGAGGAAATGAAGAAGATCAGGGTGCTGGTGACCAAGGCATGATGTTCGGATATGCCTGTAAAGAAACCGACCATTTCATGCCGCTTTCTCTTGAACTATCTCACATGCTACTGCGGGAGCTTTCCGAAATCAGACGTGAAGGAAAACAAATGAAATATTTGAGGCCTGATGCCAAGTCTCAGGTTACCGTGGAATATGGTGATGATGGACAACCCTGTAGAATTCATACACTGGTGGTATCTACCCAACATGATAATTTTGATGAGGACACTGCCATGCTCAAGGCAATTGAAAAAGATGTCAGAGCCATCCTCATTCCCAGGGTAATCGCCAAGTTGCCCGCCAGAGTAAAATCTCTGTTTAAAGATGACTATCTGTTGTATGTAAACCCTACAGGTAAATTTGTAATCGGTGGCCCTCACGGAGACACCGGATTGACAGGAAGAAAAATCATCGTGGATACATACGGCGGCAAGGGTGCACATGGTGGAGGCGCGTTTTCAGGAAAAGACAGCTCAAAAGTTGACAGATCCGCCGCTTACGCAATGAGACATATTGCTAAAAACATGGTTGCTGCAGGAGTGGCTGATGAAGTGCTGGTTCAGGTAGCTTATGCCATTGGTGTAGCTAAACCCGTAGGATTGTATGTCAACACATTCGGCACTGCCAATGTTAAACTCGACGATGGTTCTATTGCACAAAAGATCGCTTCATTGTTTGACTTGCGTCCTGCAGTGATCATCAAGCGTTTTGGACTGAAAAATCCGATATTCTTACCCACTGCTGCTTATGGACATATGGGAAGAGAGTCATACAAAGGAAAAGTGACCCTCCTCAGAAACGGAAATCCTGAAACCAGGGAAGTTGATTTCTTTGCCTGGGAAAAGCTTGATTATGTGGAAAAAATTAAAAAAGAATTTGGCCTCAATTAATCAGGGTACTGTATTTTGCAAAATCTAGCTAATATTATTTAAATCATTCACTTATGGGTATTTACGAGAATCTACTTAAGAAAGAAGCAAAACTGTCTCTTGTAGGTCTTGGTTATGTAGGTCTGCCAATTGCATTGGCATTTGCTCGTAAGATTTCTGTAATTGGCTTTGATATTAACAAAGCCAGAGTTGAACTGATGAAGAAAGGGATCGACCCAAGTGATGAACTGGAATCAGAAGCTTTTAATAATACCGATATTGAATTCACTACTGATACAGAAATACTTAAACAGGCCAGTTTTCATATAGTTGCCGTTCCAACACCCATCGACAAACATAATCTCCCAGATCTGACCCCATTGCTTTCGGCAACCCGCACTGTTGGGTCGGTGCTTAAAAAAGGTGATTATGTGGTTTACGAGTCAACCGTGTATCCGGGAGCCACCGAGGAGGAATGTCTTACCATTCTTGAGAGCCTGTCAGGACTAAAATGTGGCGTCGATTTTAAAATCGGTTATTCTCCCGAAAGAATTAATCCTGGAGACAAAGAACATACCATAACTACCATTACAAAAATTGTTTCGGGATGTGATCAGGAAGCCCTTGAGGAGGTTGCTAAGGTATATGAGCTTGTTGTCGAAGCCGGTGTTTTCAGGGCATCATCCATTAAAGTTGCTGAGGCTGCAAAGATCATCGAGAACACTCAACGTGATGTGAATATTGCCCTGATGAACGAACTGTCGATGATCTTCAATAAAATGAGCATTAATACTTTTGAGGTTCTCGAAGCAGCAGGTACCAAATGGAATTTTCTTAAATTTTATCCCGGATTGGTGGGCGGACATTGTATTGGTGTGGATCCTTATTATCTTACCTTTAAGGCAGCCGAACTCGGACATGCAGCCCAGGTAATCAATTCCGGACGATCTGTTAATGATGGTATGGGCAAATATATTGCCACAGAGGTTGTAAAGAAAATTATCAAAGCCGGAAAAAACGTACTCCATTCGAAAGTTTTGGTGTTGGGGGCAACCTTTAAGGAAAACGTAAGCGATATCCGAAATTCCAAAGTTGCCGATGTAGTAAACGAATTGAAAGCATATGGAATTGTAGTGGATATTATTGATCCCTTTGCTTCATCCGAAGAACTTGAAAAAGAATATGGTTTTTCATTATGCGAAAAACCGGGAAAGAATTATGCTGCAATTATTGTTGCTGTAGCTCATAAAGATTACTGCAACCTGCCTGAGGATTATTTTATAACGCATGCTGATCCCAAGGGCATTGTTATGGATGTCAAAGGAATTTACAGGAACACCATTCGAAAATTAACCTATATGAGTCTTTAATCCGTTATGACAGAACAAAAGAAATTCGCAATTATTGGAGTAGGCGGCTATATTGCCGTTAGGCATCTTAAGGCAATAAAAGATACCGGGAATGTTTTACTGGCTACACTGGATCCCTGCGATAGTGTAGGTATTATTGACAGCTATTTCCCCGACAGCCATTTTTTTGTTGAATTTGAACGATTTGACCGCCATGTGGATAAGTTAAGGCGATCCGGAATTCAGCTTGACTATGTCAGTATCTGTTCACCAAATTACCTTCATGATTCTCATATCCGATTTGCATTGCGTTCAGGTGCCAGCGCTATCTGTGAGAAACCGCTTGTTTTGAATCCCTGGAATATTGACGCTCTGGCTGAAATTGAAAAAGAATATAACAGAAGTATTAACACAATTCTTCAGCTAAGGCTTCACCCTGTACTTATTGATCTGAAAAAGAAAATTGAAAACGACCATTCTCAGAAAATTCATGATCTTACGCTTACTTACATTACGAGCAGGGGGAATTGGTATTTTAATTCCTGGAAGGGTGATATTCATAAATCAGGTGGTATTGCAACCAACATTGGCGTACATTTCTTTGATATGCTGAGCTGGATTTTCGGAAAAGTAAAGACCAACACGGTTCACTTGTTAACTCACAATAAAGCAGGCGGATTTATTGAGCTTGAAAAAGCACGTGTCAGGTGGTTCCTGAGTCTGGATTCGAAAGACCTCCCTGAAACTGTCAGGATGGCTGGAAAACGCACCTACCGTTCAATTGTTATGGACAATACAGAAATTGAGTTCAGCGAAGGATTTACCGACCTGCATACAAAAAGCTATGAAGAAATTTTTGCCGGAAGAGGATTTGGTTTAGAAGAAGCCAAGGCTTCAATTGAAATGGTTTACCAGATCAGGAATGCAACTCCCATAGGTCTGACCGGAGATTATCACGAATTATGTAAAAATGCTTAAAAATAGAACTTTTGTGGAAATAGTAATTTATTTGATATGAGCAAGCAAAAAGTAGCACTCATTACCGGAATCACCGGCCAGGACGGAGCTTATCTTGCCGAGTTTCTATTGAAAAAAGGATATATAGTTCATGGAACCAAAAGAAGAAGTTCCCTGTTCAATACGGATAGAATTGATCATCTCTATCTGGATCCGCATGTGGAAAACAGGAATTTTGAGCTCCATTACAGCGATCTGACGGATTCCACCAACCTTATCCGGATAATTCAGGATACCCAGCCTGATGAAGTCTACAACCTGGCAGCCATGAGTCATGTTAAGGTTAGCTTTGACACCCCCGAATATACGGCAAATGCTGATGGTATAGGCACACTCAGGATACTGGAAGCAATACGCATTCTTGGATTGATCAATAAAACCAGATTCTACCAGGCATCCACCAGTGAGCTTTACGGATTGGTACAGGAAGTTCCTCAATCCGAAAAGACTCCTTTTTATCCTAGAAGTCCATATGCCGTCGCTAAATTATATGGATACTGGATTACGGTAAATTACCGTGAAGCATACAATATGTTTGCCTGCAACGGTATATTGTTCAATCATGAATCTCCTATTAGAGGAGAAACTTTTGTTACGCGCAAAATTACACGAGCAGTCGCCCGTATAGCTCTGGGCCTTCAGGAAAAACTCTTTCTGGGAAATCTTTCTTCCAAACGCGACTGGGGTCATGCTAAGGATTATATCAAAGCTATGTACTTGATTCTCCAACAGGAAAAACCGGAAGATTTTGTAATTGCTACCGGAATCACTACAGAAATCCGTGAATTTGTAAGAATGGCCTTTGAAGAAATTGGTATTGAAATTGAATTCAAAGGAACCGGTATTGATGAAAAAGGCTATATCAAATCTTGTTCTGATAATCAATATCAATTACCAGCCGGCAAAGAAATACTATCTGTTGATCCAAGGTATTTCAGACCTACGGAGGTCGATTTGCTTATTGGAGACCCCTCTAAAGCAAAAACCAAACTGAAATGGGAACCGGAGTATGATCTGAAAGCACTGGTTAAAGATATGATGCAGAGCGACATTAAACTGATGCATAAGGAGGTTTATTTGAGAAATGGAGGCTACCAGACTTTGAATTATTTTGAATAAATTGAATATTCTATTCATATGAAAAAAGACGGTAAAATATACCTCGCAGGGCATACCGGTTTGGTAGGCAGTGCATTGATGCGTAATCTTACAAAAAAAGGTTATCATAATATTGTCACCCGGCTATATCCTGATCTTGATCTGATGAACCAACAATCGGTAAACGATTTCTTTGAAAAGGAAAAACCGGAATATGTTTTCCTTGCTGCTGCAAAAGTTGGAGGTATTGTCGCCAACAATATTTATCGCGGACAGTTTATTTATGAGAATTTGATGATTCAAAACAATGTTGTTCATGCCAGTTACCTAAACGGGGTGAAGAAGCTGCTCTTTCTCGGCAGTTCTTGCATCTACCCCAAACTAGCACCTCAACCTCTTAAAGAAAAATATCTGCTGACCGATGTGCTTGAGTATACAAATGAACCCTATGCCATAGCCAAGATTGCCGGAATCAAACTGTGTGAGAGTTACAATATTCAATACGGCACAAATTACATATCGGTTATGCCCACAAACCTTTTTGGCTCAAATGACAACTACGACCTCGAGAAATCTCATGTGCTGCCGGCTATTATCAGAAAAATGCACCTTGCCAAATGCCTGATTGAAAACAACTGGGATGCGATCCGGAAGGATTTTGATAAGAGACCTGTTGAAGGGATTGATGGACAGGCTACCCAGATTGAAATTGGTGAAAAAATGGAAAAATATGGCATATTCAGGCACAATTCTTCTGAAACACCTGTTACTGTTAAGTTGTGGGGATCAGGAGCTCCACGCCGCGAATTCCTGCATTCTGATGATATGGCAGATGCCTGTGTTTATATAATGGAAAGTGTTGATTTCAAAGATTTGGTAAAAGATAAGTTCTCCGATAAAATTACTTCCCGGGAAACCAAAGTAGAAATCAGAAATACTCATATCAATATCGGTACAGGAAAAGATCTGACTATTAAGGAACTCGCCACTCTGGTTAAGGATATTGTTGGTTTTGACGGTTTTATCGAATGGGATACTTCAAAGCCCGATGGCACATTCCAGAAATTACTGAATGTTAAAAAACTTCATGAACTGGGCTGGCACGAAAAAATTTCCCTTGAAGAAGGAATCAAGAAAGTATATCAGGAATACCTTGCTTAAATACAACTATGCGTTTTACCCTGCGCTCTTTTAATGAAAGATTTTTGCTGATCATCGCAATAAGTCTGGTGATAGGCATGTTTTCATGTACTTCCCACAGGCAGCTTGTTTACCTGAAGAATGTGGATTCCTTGTCAGTTGAAAACTTCTATCCGAAAAAACGACCCGAATACCGGATTCAGACCAGGGATATTATGTATATTAAAATATACTCCCTCAATGAGGATATGAGCAATATGATCAATCAAACGATTGGTTCCTATCAGCAAAACCTGTTTCAGAATGAAACGAGCCTTTTTATTAATGGATATACGGTAAGCGATTCAGGCAATATTGAAATTCCGGTACTTGGGAAGATAAAGGTTGAAGGCAAGACCATGGACGAGGCTATCGAATCCATTAAAATACGTGCTGCCCAGTTCTTAAAAGACGCTACAGTTATTGTCAAACTAATCTCCTTTAAGTTTTCAGTCATTGGAGAGGTCAACCGTCCCGGTACATACAATAACTTTAATAGTCAGCTGACAGTGCTTGAAGCTATCAGCATGGCAGGAGATATTACTGATTACGGAAACCGGAGGGAAATTCTGGTGCTTAGACCTACAGGCACCGGAACACGGTCATTCAGACTCGACCTGACCAGCAGACAAATTTTGACATCAGATGGTTTTTTCCTGTTGCCTAACGATATTGTTTATGTAGAACCTATTAAGAATAAATCATTCCGGCTGAATATGCCTACCATATCATTGGCATTTACCTCAATATCGACCTTAATATTAATTCTGAATTTTCTTAACAAGTAAAAGGCTGAAAATCATTTCTGATATCAGTTGCTATTGGCTCCTGTATCGTCGGAAAACGATGTTATAGAAAGCCTTCCAGAAATAAACCCAGTCGGTTCTAAGGGGATTCTTAACATAGGCCCTTAGATATTTGAGCTCCGAAGCGATTATTTCATCCAGCGTTTTGGGATAATCAACATAGAAAGGAGGGATCAGTCC
>CAYVBH010000219.1:0-6739 GCA_964449015.1 uncultured Bacteroidales bacterium | reverse complement strand
CCAGGCTGTCGGCTCTGTGGTTCACCATTTCAGCGGCCCTCTGGTCGAAAACCCCTATCAGGGGTCCCATGGTCTGGTATGGCTCGTAATCTTTCTTGAACTGACCGTTAAGCTTCTTGCATACTGCTGCACAGGGCTCTCCACAGTTTTTCTGCTGTTTGGTCGCGATCGTCTCTTCATTAAATTGTTTCAGGTAGTGGTTGATGATGAACTTCTCGTGGAGGTTGAGCCGTTGACTGTCGTCCCAGTAGATTGTCCGGTAATTAAAGGCCATGATGTAGTCCCTGACGGTGGCATAGTTAACGCCGAAGGTACCGCCTGTGTTGAATACCGGATCGTAGCGGTATTTTGTTGTGGCCTCCATGTCTTTGGCTATCAGTGTTTTCTGGTAGTGGTCCTGAAACCAGCCATCAGCCACGTTACGGTCGCGGAAATCCTCGTTGACATAAGTTCCTCCATATATTACGGAGGCAATTCCATGTTGCTGCAGCATCTTGCTTCCCATTCCTCCTCTTCCGGCCCATGTATCGGCGTGGGTGATCTGTTTTTTCCGTACGGGGGCTGAACCGATTGCCCCGAAATCGGTAAAGAGGGCCGCCGGTCCGGTAGCCAGAACCCTGGGGTCGTTCTCATAACGCTCACCGAACAGCCCAAGGGTATAATGCATAAGTCCATAGAAACCGCCATTCCCGTCATCCCAGATTTCACGTACTCTTGCGGGACGGATTTCCACCTCAATTTCCTCGCCATGGTTCCTGTTAAGATAGAGGATTGATGGATTTGCCGCCTTGCCTACAATAGCAAGCATGTTGATACCCAGGTTATCAAAGACAAGGGCTGCGCCACCCAGTGAGGATATGTAGAAACCATGCCAGCAGGGGCTGAAGCCGGTGATGAACAGCCTGTTGGACCCCGGAAAGATACTTCCGGCAAGCAGGCCTGCTCCGATATTAAGGCTATCATACTGCTTGGCAAGATGAATTCCCAGATCAATGGGACCCCAGAATTTGCCGAGTTCATACCGTCCGATCCTGTAAAAGCCGGTTCCTGCATCCACGAAAAGAACTTTAAGATGTGGTTTTTCTGTCTTCAAAATATGGTTTGTCAGGGTCATATTCAAATTTAATCAATTCAGCCAACATAAATACCTCCCTCATGCGATAATGAGGTTTGCCGGCTGAATTATTCTCCCTGAGTGCAGCGGGTTTTGCGGGAAATACTTATTTTTATGGTTTATAACAACCAAAGACAGGAGGAAATAATATGGCAAACAAATCAACGAAGAAGATAACGAGGGTAGAGGGAGGGGGAACCCCACCTGCATCGGCTGATGAGAAGGCCAGGACTTTCATTCCGACCGATGAAAGCAAAGCCAGGGCAAGGAAGCTGCGGATTTTTGCGGTTATTTCATGGATAGTAGCCATCGGATTTGAGGCCGGGGCAATATATGTACTCAAAACATCACCGGAGAGCACTGTCTGGATGATTGCCCTCATTGTGGCAGCCCTAATTTTTGCCGTGATTGGTTCGCAGCTCTGGAAGAAAGCCAACAGACTTGATCCGGCATCGGAGAAGGACAAAGTGAGGTTCTTCATTCAGAACCAGCTGGGTGCCATAATAAGTATAATTGCCTTCCTGCCCCTGGTAATCCTGATATTTACAGACAAGAATCTGAGTGGCAAGCAAAAAGGTCTTGTCGGCACGGTTGCCATTGTAGCCCTTCTTATTGCCGGTATAGCGGGTGTGGATTTCAACCCGCCTTCGCAGGAGCAATACCTTGAGCAGACCGAGCAGGTTAAGTCATTGACCAATGGTCAGAACCTTGTTTACTGGACAAAGTCAGGAACCGTGTATCACATTTACCAGGACTGCTCATATATCAATACCGACAGGACGGATGAGATTTTTGAAGGAACAGTGGCACAGGCCAGGGAGCTTAAGAACATAACAGAGCTTTGTTCACGGTGTGAGCAAAGGGCCAAAGAGGCACTCGAGCTGAAATGACGATCTGCCGGCAGATTATTACCTGCCGGCAAGGGACACCACAGAAAACGAAAACTCACGGAAGAAAAATTCCGTGAGTTTTCGTTTTACAGGTGTTTGTAGCTCCACCATGACTTCTGGGACTCTTAACGCCCTCTTAAATACCTGAATTATCTGAAAATTAATTATATATGAAGGGGTACAATTATGGCAAGGTTATTTACAACATTACGATGGCTCAGGCGATATGGCACCAGTGCCTTCAAAAGGCATGTAATTTTTACCATTGAAGGATAATTTAAATACGTCGGCATCGTTTTGTGCCGCACTGGTGGATATGGAAAGGTCCTTATCTGGCGGTAGCTCAATAAAGCGCGATTCCATAAAACTGTGGGCAAGCAAATCATATATTCATTGCAGCACATGAGATAATAAAATGCTTCGGTGGATTACTTTTTATCTGTCTGGGAGATGAATCTGAGGTGTTAAACAGATTACCGGGAACATTCATGCGGTTGATATATCATGAACCTGATAATAACGACTCTGATGATGAAGAAACGGATGAAAGACACATGCTTGACCATACTGCCATTAAGGCTTGGAACAAAGAACTTCTTCCTGAAGAATTTAATAAGTTCAGTATAGACAGCTATTTCAGGGATAGTATTGATTTCTCGAAAAACCCCTCTGAAAATTAAATTTGACTTGTATTAAATCAACTCGTAATTTTGGTAGAGTCAATGTCAATGAAATGTCGTTTAATACTTTTTAACCCTGAAGAAAAGGAGGTGAAAAAATGGCAATTTCTTACGTAGATATCTTACATGGACCTGCGGAAGTAGGTGAATCTCGACCTGAAGACCACAAACTTTTGGTAAAAATGGATACAAAACTTATTCTAATAGAAGCAACTAAAATCATCGGCCTTGATGCTGTCGGCACCTACACAAGGATACATCTTTCCACTGGTGCTAAATTCTTAGCATCAAAACCACTATCCGCATTTCAACGTGCCTTACCCTCACGTCTGTTCTTTCGGGTTCACAATTCGCATATTATAAACCTATGTTTTGTATCAGAGTATAACTACAGAAATAGAACAGTAAAACTCGGAGATAAAGAATTTCCAGTATCAAGAAGAAGAAGAAAAGACTTTATTTGTGCATTAGGTGTTATAAATTCCAGATAATTAAGGGCAATGACCCATGGATAGCTAAACCTTACCATATATTAACTCATTTGTTCCAATTAGAAAATTTAAAGAAATGATGAAGTCTTTATTCATAAGTTTGTTTGAGAATATTTATTGTTGACTAGTGATAAAAAGTATGAAAGGATTGTTTTCTGAAGTTTATTTGAGACTACTATTCTGTTGTAGTATTATTACAGTCTTGTTTAATGGCTGCTATAACAAAAACAATTACTCCCCACATACAATAGTATTTGATAAGTTCGATAGAATTATAAATCTGAGTGGACAAAGTATTCAAATAGACATAGATATTCTGAAACCAAAAAGAATAATTACTGTGGATAGCTTTCTTATCGTAAGTCAAAGTCTCTCTGATTCAATTTTTTCAATTTTCAAAACCCCAAACCTTGAGCACTTATTCACCTTTGGTAAGCTAGGCAGAGGCCCTGATGAGTTTATCGGGACATGGCTTACTACCTCTTTTACACCAGTATATTCCAGCGACAGTAGATTTGCTGTAGCTAATCGTGGCACAAATGTCAACTATTACAAGTTATCTGATTTGATGAATCATAACATAACTCCATATTATGTCTCGAAACCTCCTCCTGGAATTCAAACATTTCAAGCTATGGCCTGTATCAGTGACTCACTTATAATTGGTATGCCAGCAGGAGGTATTGGAGGCAAAACATTTCTATTTAAATATGATAATACGATTGATCGTTTTGAACACTTCAAAGATTTCCCCATTGATTTTCCAAATCTAAGTAACGATGATCGGTCAAACTTATTCTCATGTTTTCTTACAGTTAAAAATGACAACTCTAAATTTGCTGTCGTTTATGGAAAATTTGGGAAAATAGAAATTTATAATCTGACATCAAGTTATCCTACAACTATAAATTATAAGAATTTCCCAGATATATTCGAAAACATGCCTGGCCTTGAAACAAACTCCATAAGAGCCCCAAACAATTCTCATGTATTCAGCTGGCAGGTAAAATCAACAGACAGTTATATATATGTTCAGGTGTTTGGTTGCGAATATGAAAGGATATCAGATGGCAGGGATCTGAAAAGATCGGAGATATTTGAGATTCATGTATTTGATTGGAATGGAAATCCAATAGCTTTACTTAAACCAGATAGATTTTATGAAACTTATGCAGTAGACCCGAAGGACAAATACCTTTATACTATTCATCCAGATAGCGCGAGCATTATAATGAGATATAATCTAGATTTTGAGAGATGAAATTTAAAATAGATATTTCCTGGCGGCATTTAGCATTGTCCCTTATTATTGTTAATGTAATCCAACTCTATCTTTTGTTACAAACAAATAAGAAATATGATAGTATTCTAAGATCTGCTATTGAACAATCAAATACATATTTACTGGATAATTTTAAACTCAAGACCTTGATCAAAACAATATATTCTAATGAATCTAATTATCCTAATTGTTTCATGGATGTTAATAATGATACTTCGAAACTATTGTTTATCTACATTCCTCCAAGCGTCTGTGAAACCTGCATTAGAGAAACCCTTGGGAACTTGGACCTTCTTGGGGATAAAATCGGTAAAAGCAGAATTGGAATTGTAGTGGGAGCAGATTCTTTGGGCTTATTTGAGGACATAATCAAACAAATTCCTGTAACATTTGGATTCGAAACCTTCTGTTCTGAGAACCAGTTTAAGAATTTCCCAAAGGATAAGCCGACGGTTTTTATATATAACAGGCAAAGAGGTGTTCATTTAGTTTTTGTGCCAGATTTATTTAAAGAGTATGCAGAAATATATTTTTTTGAGATTGTGCTTAAATACTTCAATGATTGGTCATAAATATAAATAACAAGAACTAATGTGAATTACTATGAAAAGGTTAATTTGTTACATACTGGTTTGTTTGATTGGGTTAAATTTCTACTCTGCTTTTACTACTGATGCAAAAGGCAGTTATGAAAACGTACTCAATCTAGGATTGACTACTAGTGAATTTAATCTAGAAGAGATAGGTTTGGATTGTTGGATAGATCCGTACTTCTTTCCAGGTGCCAGAGTATTATTCTGTAATCATCCAAACCCATGTTGCTATTTTAACGACCGGACTGCTGCTTATGCAGTAAGCAAATGCAAGTTCAGTGAGGATGATGAGGCTCTTAAAACGATGGAAGATGGAGGAGCATTGATAAAGGATTGCCCATCAGAACCCAATTGAATTGAGAAATCGTTTAATACCATATGCTTAACGTAAAATCCTATTTACAATGAAAATAGTCATAATATCAATCGGTAGTTTAGTTCTGATAATGAACACTGTTCTTCTGTCCATAAAGGCAGATTGCTTGACAAATTACGATCATCAAGTAATCACAATTAGGGTTTCTGACGATGAAGAGGGTTTCGATTGTTGGTCGAAGACAATCTATGAGCCTGGAGCAAGAATTCTTGAATGCAACTACCCATGTTGTTATAGGAATGATTGGAGAGACTACGATTTTGAACCACATGGGAAATGTACAGTTATTAAAGACCCCGAAAGCCAAACCATACTTTCAGAAATTGGATTTGGCGAATGTAATGATGAATAAGAGTATCATGGTAAGTGAACCAAAATATAAACAATCATTCGTGGGATTCTAGTATCAACTAATTTTAAAACAACAGTATGAAAAAGAGACTCTATTTTATGGGATTTCTGATATTTGGAAATATACTCGTAATCTGCGTGAGTAATCCATCATCTGCTATTAATCTCTATACAAACCATGGGGATTCAGGTATAATAATTTTTGAAGAAGACCCTCCTATTGAAGCTGATTGCTGGACTCTTATGTTAAAAGAGGAAGGGACCCGAGTTCTTGAGTGTAATAAACCATGTTGTTACAGGGTTGACTATAAACCATATTACCCATATAATCCAAATGGGAAGTGTGTTGCACAAGATACAGTGCCAGAATTTGAAACCAGAAAAGTTCCTACTCTGTTCTCGGATGATGAGCTTTGGAAAAATTGTTCAAATCCAGAATAGTATTACTTTCCTGTAAGATTAAGCCGGTCAATCGGTGTTCGGGTTGCTCCCTTTATGTTGCATTGCGAATTGAATCAGTCTAAGGGATACAACATAAACCGCAACCCTCACTGTTGATTAGTGCTCGCCTGCTGCATCCAATTTTATACGGCAATCGTGGGTTTGCAAGAAGCAATATTTCATGACAACGCAAGGCCAGGACCCTACCGGGTTCAGAATGAAGCCTTGCTTCAGTCTTCAATAACCCCACTCCGGTTGCAGAAAATTGTATGCCACTCGCAACGGCTCGCGCTTGATAGTCCCAATAGAATTCTTTGAATCATATCAACAATCTGTTAATAAAAGACTAAATAAAAGTCATGTAAAATCAGTAGAATGAAATCAGTCTTCAACATTTTATCTAAACATCGAACTTAACAACTTATGATAGACACAAGGCTTTATAGCACCATAATAGATGCACTTGTGAACTACTCCCTTCTTTCAGACCACAGGTTAACAAATATAAGTCTTCTTATGAT
>CAYVBH010000218.1:5467-6740 GCA_964449015.1 uncultured Bacteroidales bacterium | reverse complement strand
ACACCATCTTTCAGCAGTTGGGTTACTTGGTCAGAGGCGGAGATCCGGATGCCATTGATTCAATTGTTCCCATGGCATACGGTAACCTGGCCCTGGATCTCATACTGAAAGGAATTCACGGAAGACTGGTTGTCCTGCGAAACGGACGATATGACAATGCGCCGATTGACGTGGTTACAAGCACCAACAAAGTAATCGACATAAAAAGATATTATAATGTGGAACGTTATCGCCCGCATTATAAAAGCTTTGAGTTTCAGCCTTTATTTATTATGACCTAAAGTAGGTAACCCCGTTTACCGCTGCAGGTAAACCCATGCATGAGGAGTTACTTCATTGCGGAATTTTTCGATCTCACTAACGCTTTCCCTGTAATTACCATAAGACTTGGCCGCAACCATTTGGAAATTGTCTTTTCCGGAAATGATTTGCGGATTGTATCCCATACCTCTCAACTTCTCAGCATATCGGTCGGCATTTTGCTGCACAGTAAAGCATCCGACAATCATGTAATAAGTCCCTCCAACAGCACTGGTTCTCGTTGAAGCAGGAGCGGTAGCCTGGGGTTGTTGCATCGTGGTCTCATTCATACCGGTTACATCCCCATAATATGCTGCAGAATCAATCACATCATCAGCAGGAGTTGTATCTGAAACCAAGGTGTCAAAAGATTCAGGGTTGGCTTTCTTGAAATACTTGCAACCGGTAATCAGTAACATAGCAACAGGCAGGATCAGAAATAGACGCTTCATTTTTTCAGGATTTGAGTGTATAGATTTTCAGTTTTTTTTGATTAATAAACAAATTTATGAAAATAAGCTTATTAACAAACATGAATAAACTGAAGTTTTATGAACTTATTAACACAACTTCCTGTTACTTTTTGTATGTCGATTTCTAAAGCAGGTCCCTGGCTTCTCCGGGCATCCATTTCGGCTCTTTGCCTTCCCACTTGATATTGCAACCAATGGGATTCGTTAGTTTTATGCTGATTTCCCTTCCATCGGTTAATTCACTCAATACCCTGTCCAAATCATTCACTGTGGCCTTGTTTCCTTCGCGCGGATTGTCCAGTCCTCTTCCTGTATAAACCAACTTTCTCTCACTGTTAAAAACATAGAAATGCGGAGTACGTAATGCTCCATAATTCCTGGCAATATCCTGTTTTTCATCATGGAGGTAGGCCCAGGGAAACCGGTATTGATCCATCCTTTTGACCATATGCGCGAAATCATCTTCACGGTATGTATTGGCTCTGTTTGAATTGATCGCG
>CAYVBH010000218.1:0-5457 GCA_964449015.1 uncultured Bacteroidales bacterium | reverse complement strand
ACAAAACCTACACCTTTTTCTTTATACTTCAAAGCTGTCTGCCTGGTTATTTCATCTGATCCGAGAACAAAGGGACAATGGTTGCACGTAAAAAACACAACCAGGAAAGGATGGAACGAAAAATCCGATAAACCGTAAAACATGCCGTCGGTAGCTTTTAACATGAAATCCGGCGCTGCTGATCCCATTGGTAATGTATAACTCATTTTTACATGATTTGGTTGTTAATAAAACACCACTTTTCATCTTTTGTTCAGGATCAGATCAGGTGAAGCTTGTTCAGGCACTCTTTCATTTTTGAAACAGATCGTTCCATATTGTTATCAAGACCGATGGAAAACCTGACGAGTCCTTCTGTAAGTCCCGTTTTCCGTTGAATTTCCTCAGGTACCTCAGAAGAAGTACTTTTCCCGGAATTGCTGAACAGCGTTTTAAAGTAACCCAGGCTTACTGCCAGATATCCAACTCCTTCCATCTGCAACATGCGCATGAATTCATTAGCGATTTGCACAGAAGGAAGTTCAACCACCATCATGCCGCCATATCCATAATCCTTATTCATTATTTGATTCAACAAATCATGCTGCGGATGGTCGGGAAGGCCGGGATAACGAACCCATAGACCGAGTTTTTGAAGTTCGGTAGCGGCATACATGGCATTTTGACCATGCTGCTTTATTCGTATATGTAATGTGTGCAAATTCTTAAGAATAGACGACGAACGCAAGGGATCAAGCACAGGGCCAAGTAACATGGCAGTTCCGTCATTCACATTGGACAGATCATTAATGAACTTATTGGTACCGCATATGGCACCCGCTACACAGTCGTTTTTTCCGTTAATGAACTTGGTCATACTGTACACCACAATATCGGCACCAAGTCGCGCAGGCGAGATGATCATCGGTGAAAAGGTATTATCCACCATAAGCAGCAGATTGTTTTGCCTGGCAATAGCAGCAAGTGAAGGAATATCAGAAACCTGCAAGAGTGGATTGGTGACCGATTCCGTATAGATCAATCGGGTATTTGGACGAATGCTGTTTTTAACACTTTCCAGGTCAGTAATATCAACAAATGTTACCTCTATATGGTATTTGGGAAGCATATTCTTCAGAAAAGCAAAAGTACCCCCATACGTGGTTACACTGGTTATGATGTGATCACCAGCCTTGCAACACTGAAGGATAGAACACGTTATGGCAGCCATACCTGACGATGTAACCCATGCAGATTCAGTATCTTCCATGGATGCCAGCGTATCGGCCAGAAACTTGTTACTCGGATTCCAGTGACGTGAATACAGGAAACATCCTTCGGTATGCCCCAGAAAAGTCTCAGTCATGGTTTCAGGATCGAGAAAAGTGAAAGTGGATGAATCGGTGATGGCCGGGTTTACACCCCCGAATTCATCAAACTGAAGCATATCCTGAATGCGTGTTGCGGGATCAAATGGCTCTTTCATGGTGTTGTTTTTATTCCATAAATTATTAAAATTAAATTCATTGCGCAATGACTTTATCCCATAACCCCAAAAGACCTCTGCAACAAAAAAGATTCATCAGCGAAAAATATACTTTAAACACGATTCTTTGATCATTCATCAAGTAAGTATTACCTGACCCGTAAGTTATCGTATATCATGCAGTAACATTAAACAAAAACATCACCATGTCACACGATTGGAGTAACAGGACTATATTGATAGCCGAAGACGATGAGATCAGCTATAAATACCTGAGCCTTATTCTATCACGCAGAACCAAAGTAAACGTTTTGTGGGCGATAAACGGACAAATGGCCATTGATTTTTGCAGACAATACAATCATATTGATCTTGTTCTGATGGATATTCAATTACCTATTGTTGACGGGATTGAAGCGATCAGGCAAATCAAATCATTCAGGTCCACTCTTCCCATTATTGTGCATACAGCCAATGCTTATGGAGAAGAATGCGAAAGAAGTTTTGAGGCAGGATGCGACGAATACATCACAAAACCAGCCAATTTTCAGCATCTTCTGTACAAAATTGAAAACCTGCTGATCCCCTCTGAGGTTCGATAGTTTATCCACTCCCCTGTTTTCTTTTGGTTTTTTTCTATCTTGCAGGATATTTTAATATACCTGCATGATGAAAACCCTGATTCAACTCTTTGAAGACTGTGTTTCCAAATACAGTGATAATGTCTTTCTTCTGGAAAAGAAGAACAACAAATATATGGGCGCCACTTTTAAGGAAGTGCATGAAAAAGCATACCAAGCCGGAGCGGGATTGCTTGCCATGGGAGTGCAAAAAGGAGACAGGATTGCCTTATTTGCTGAGGGAAGAAACGATTGGGTAATAAGTGAACTGGGCATTTTTTATTCCGGAGCCGTAAATGTGCCCCTCTCAGTAAAGCTCTCCGAGCCATCGGAACTCAGGTTCAGAATTGACCATTCAGGTGCCCGGTTTATTATTGCCTCAAAGAATCAGGCAAAAAAGATCGTTCCGATCATGGATTCCCTTCCAAAACTAGAAAAACTGATTCTTCTTGATTCGCAGGATGATTACCAGAATTTTGAAATGCCCTTTGCCGAAATTATGGATAAAGGCAAAGAATTCTTAAAGTCGTCTCCGAACAGATTCAAAGAAAGATGGACTTCGGTTCAGGGAAACGATTATGCCAACATTTGTTATACATCAGGTACAACAGCAGATCCCAAGGGAATCATTCTCAGCCATCGCAATTATACGGCCAATATTGAGCAATCGCTGAGCCTGTTCTCTATACCCATGTATTGGACTACACTGTTGATCCTGCCGTGGGACCATGCATTCGCCCATACCTGTGGAATTTACACTTTGATGTCTTGCGGTGCCAGTATGGCATCCGTGCAGGTTGGTGAAACCGGAATGGAAACCCTTCGGAATATTCCTATCAACATCAAGGAAAACAGACCTTACCTATTGATGAGTGTTCCGTCACTTGCCAAAAATTTCAAGAAAAACATCGAAAAAGGAATTAAGGATAAGGGACCCTTTGCCGAAAAGCTTTTCAATTTCGCTTTAAAAGTGGCCTATGTATACAATGACATTGGATGGAACCGGGGAAAAGGATTCAGAATACTACTTAAACCACTGCAACTGCTATTCGATAAAATACTTTTCACCAAGGTCAGGGAAGCTTTTGGTGGAAATCTGAAGTATTTCATTGGAGGTGGAGCCCTTTTGGATATTGATTTGCAAAGGTTCTTTTATGCCATTGGAATTCCCATGTACCAGGGATACGGACTTACCGAAGCCTCTCCTGTTATTTCGGCAAACAATCCTGACAGGCATAAAATGGGCTCTTCGGGTGCACTTGTTGCCAACATGGGCCTTAAAATATGCGACGATAAGGGCAACGAATTACCCCTAGGTGAAAAAGGTGAGATTGTGATCCGAGGAGAGAATGTAATGGTGGGTTATTGGAATAATCCGGAAGCCACTGCCGAAACGGTCAAGGATGGCTGTTTGTATACAGGCGACCTGGGATATATGGATAAAGACGGTTTTCTATATGTGCTTGGACGTTTCAAAAGTCTTCTGATTGCCGATGATGGCGAGAAATACAGCCCCGAAAGCATTGAAGAAGCCCTGGTTCAGCATTCAAAATTCATTGAGCAATGTATGCTCTATAACAATCAGAATGCATATACCACAGCGCTTGTTTATCCGAACATTGCAGCTGTTAAATCGTGGCTGACAGCCAAAGGAATGAAGATTGATGATGAGAACGCGCCCCATGAAGTAATTCAATTGATTGAATCACAGATTGACCAGTTCCTTGCAGGTGGTAAATTTGAAAATCTCTTTCCCCACAGGTGGGTTCCGGCTACTTTTGCTGTAATTGAAGAAGGTTTCACCGAAGAAAACCATCTGATGAACAGTACCATGAAAATGGTAAGAGGTAAAATCACGGAACGTTTCGGCAACCGGATCAAGCATATGTATACACCGCAAGGCAAGCCAATTTTAAATGAAATGAACATGAATGTACTGAAAAGCATTCTCAAATAGTTCATTTCAATAGTCATTTACCTAACTTTGCCTGTTGTTTAATCCTGTATATTTCCAAATATGGAAAAATTGTCTGTTTATCAATCGTTAAACAAACGTATTCTGATCCTAGACGGTGCCATGGGTAGCCTTGTTCAAAGGTATCAACTCAATGAAGCCGATTATAGGGGGAGCCGTTTTTCAGGTTTCAATCATGATCTCAAAGGAAATATTGATTTGCTTTCATTGACCAGGCCCGATATAATCCGCCAGATTCATCTGGATTACCTGGATGCCGGAGCCGATATCATTGAAACAAACACTTTCAGTGCCACATCCATCTCGCAGGCCGACTACCATCTTGAGGAATTCGTATACGAAATGAACCTGGCCTCGGCAAAAATTGCCGTATCTGCTGCCGAAGAAATTACCCGTAAGGATCCGGACAAACCCAGGTATGTGGCAGGCTCAATTGGTCCTACTAACAAAACCGCATCCATGTCGCCCGATGTGAATGATCCCGGGTTCAGGGCCGTTTCATTTGATGACCTTGTTAATTCCTATGGAACGCAAATCAAAGGACTGTGCGATGGAGGTGTGGATCTGCTTTTGATAGAAACCATTTTCGATACATTGAATGCCAAAGCCGCATTGTATGCATGCGAGAAGCAATTCATGGAAAGTGGTAAGCGTTTGCCTGTAATGATTTCAGGTACCATAACTGATGCTAGTGGTCGTATGCTTTCGGGACAAACGATTGCTGCATTTCTATGTTCCGTTTCACATGCCAATCCTTTAAGTATAGGCATAAATTGTGCCCTGGGTGCCAAAGAAATGTTACCCTATGTAGCCGAACTTTCCGAAAAAGCTCCCTTTTTCGTCAGTGCACATCCAAATGCGGGGTTGCCGAATCAGTTCGGAGGGTACGACGATACGCCTGAAATTATGGCCCAACAAATTAAGGGTTTCCTTGAAAGCGGCTTTGTCAATATTGTAGGAGGCTGTTGCGGAACCACTCCTGACCACATCAGGGCTTTTGCAAAACTGGCGGCCGGTTATCGGCCCAGGCAGGTTGCTACAAACAAGCATATAACCACCTTAAGCGGACTTGAACCCCTGATGATTACCAGGGATAGCAATTTCGTAAATATCGGTGAACGGACCAATGTAGCAGGTTCAGCAAAGTTTGCCAAACTTATCCGGGAGGAAAAATACGAAGAAGCACTTTCAGTTGCCCGGGATCAGGTTGACGGAGGCGCCCAGATACTTGATATATGCATGGACGATGCCATGCTCGATGCAGAAAAATGCATGGTGCGATTCTTGCACCTGTTGATGGCAGAACCCGAAATTGCAAAACTTCCGTTGATGATCGACTCATCCAAGTGGTCGGTTATTGAAGCCGGACTCAAATGTGTTCAGGGAAAATCCATTGT
>CAYVBH010000217.1:0-6747 GCA_964449015.1 uncultured Bacteroidales bacterium | reverse complement strand
GCTGTGCAGTATTCGATCATTTCGGGTTTGGTACCTGCTCCGGCATAAACCAGATAATAAATTCCGTTGCGTTTGTAAACCCAGGGACCTTCGATGTAATTTTCCGGTTTAAAAGCCGTAATCGGGCCGTCAAGTTCAATCATATTTTCTTTCAGCCGGGCATACTTACAACTCCCGTTACCCCAATATAAATATGCCTGTCCGTCATCATCAACAAATACGGTTGGATCAATATCGTCCCAATCATGTTTCAAGTCAGTGGTCATCTCGTTTACCACAAGTGCTTTACCGATTGCATCCCGGTATGGGCCTGTTGGCCGGTCGGAAACCGCTACTCCAATGGCTGCACCGCCATTGCTGTTTTCATCTTTTTTATGAAAAGTGGAAACATACCAGTAGAATTTGCCATTCCGGTATACACATTGAGCAGCATAGGCATCACGGGTGGCCCATGAAAAATGATTCGGAGACAGACAGGATCCATGATTCTTCCAATTGACCATATCGGTTGTTGAAAACACATACCAATCCTCCATTCTGTAGTTGGGAGCTTTAATTCCTGCAGTATCATGACCGGTAAACAGGAACAAGGTGTCATTGTAAACCAGAGGTGCCGGATCAGCTGTAAACATATCGGTGATAATCGGGTTTTTGGTTTGCTCTGTCTGACTTGAAATCAGGAAAAAGGGAGCCGATGCAATCAAA
Organism: uncultured Bacteroidales bacterium; assembly: GCA_964449015.1. Taxonomy (GTDB): domain Bacteria; phylum Bacteroidota; class Bacteroidia; order Bacteroidales; family UBA10428; genus UBA5072. The sequence continues at coordinate 6,042 of CAYVBH010000217.1, read as the reverse complement.
AGGACCAAAACGGAGAAAATCTTTTTTGCCATAGCTAAAAGTTTAAAATTTTTGTTTCAATTACAGTTCATAGAAACAACATGATGTCATGTTTCTGGTTATATTATTGATTAATAGAAGTCCAACATATTCATGATTGAATCTATCTCATTATTACAAATTTCTTTGTAGCCACAAATTCATTAGCCTGAATCCTGTAGTAATAAGTACCATTCGGAAGCTGCTTCGCATCAAATGTTAAAGTATAGGTCCCAGCCTGTTTGTTGCAGTTCTCAAGGGCCTCTATTTCACTTCCGGTTGCATCAATTACTTTAACAATTACCTTTGCATATACCGGAATTGTATAGGTAATATGAGTGGTGTATCTGAAGGGATTTGGATAATTCTGATCCAAACAATAACCTTCATAGGAATGTTTCCCAGGTTCTGCACCAGTATAAATCGTCTTCTGAACCAACTCAATGCCGTTATTTAATCCAAGGTTTCTTGAGTATTGCTTGTCGGTTGCATTGTTCCAGTGCTCATGCGTTCCCAGGCTTTTCAGGTGAATGCCATCCCCATCGGGATCGTATTTAATACCCACAGGCCATAAAGTTGTATCAGAAGCCTGATGCAAATAATCATCGGCAGCAGGTTTCTGCGGATAGGTGCCGGCACCGTCTCCTGCATTGCGGGTTGCCGTAAACTCGGATCGCAGGAAATCATAGCCGACCGATTCTATTGCAACCGGATCAAGTGAAGCAAATATGGATGACATCCAGTCATTATTAAAGGGAGCCATGGAAAACCTTTTTGGAAAACTGGTTTCATCGTCAGCTGCCCATAAAGCATCCATTAGATAGAAAAGTGTTTTACCTCCAAGCAGTGGATGCCCCATAAGATCAACCTGAACCCGGTACATTCCGTAATCCGTTCTGCTTACGCCCGGCTTATTGGGAGTTTCTTGAGGATCAACCAGTCCGTTATGCAGGTGCGAGGCATCACCGCGGGTATGAGAGCCAAAATGGTTCTTTGCAAACATGGTCACTCCGGCACGTTTATGACCCTTGAGCACAGGAATATTCAGTATGTATTCAGCATCTTCAAATACGGTATACAAATAATCGCTGGTCACAGCTGCCCCGCCTGGCCTGGAGGAATCCCAAACATTTTCCCGCAAGACTGTACCTTTGTCGGAATAAAATATCCTGGCTGTTGAGCTGGCCACCACCTGCTCTCTCCCCAACCACGAGTAATAACCATGACTCATGTAATGAACATCAGGAAATTCGTGATGCCACATATCATAACAGTGTTTATAGGTGTTTCTGAGCGGGTCGCCGATATAAATATCATTCTGGGCTACTCCGACGACATGAACTAATTGTCTCAATAAAGAAACAATTATTTGTGGTGAGGTTTCAGAAATTCCATAAGCATAGTTGGCAACAACAGAAAGATCAGTGGTACTGAAATTACCATCCCAGCCACTGACGTTGTTGATCTTTATAAATATTTTTTCACCCTCACTATAGGGGACACTGCCTTTCCCTCTCGTATTGTTATGATACTGGAAAATTGCATCCCATGCATCCTTATCATTTGACTGGCCGGTTAATAAGCGTATCGACTGGCACACCATACTGTCGATAGCTTGCTGATTGTTATTTTCAGCCATCCACCAGGCGTGGCCCACCGAAGTCGGGCTGCAGTTTTCGTTGGTTGCATCCGGATTATGAATCCAGACTACCCTCCCCGGAAAAATACCCTTCCCCTCGCCGGTAGGATCGTTTGCCTGATGAACTGAATTCTGAAGTACAACAGCAGTGCCATCGGAAGTATTCGTAATCAGGTAGGTTCCAGTAAAACCAAAGACCAAAATTGCTCCGGTTAGAAAATACGGGGAAAGGAACAATTTCCTTTTGGTTTTCAGGAAAGTAACAGCTGATGCGGCAAGAATCGCAAGGTAAACCAGAAAACCGGATGCCAGCGGGGCTGCGGCTTTTATACACGGATATGCTGCCCTGCCGGGCTTGGGAATTACACGTAAAGCAATCCATACTAAAGCAGCCAGGCCAACAATTGGAAATAAAAGCTTGTAGAATCCTTCCGGTACAATAAAGCTCCTTATTTTACCGGTTTTTGGGCATATTTTTACAAATTTTTGAAAGAATGTATGATTCATCATCACGTTTCTAAACCATTAATCACTGTTGTCCAGGATAAAACTTGAAAAGCCATAGTGTATTTAGCCCCCTTATCTTCCCAGATTCCAATGCCAAAAACAGGCAACTTATAGTGGTAAACAGCTATCAGTTAATTGATGAACCATGGAATCATCAGCCTAAGTTTGAAATGCATAAACATGCTAAAAGTTTTAAGACAATAATTAATTTAACGTTTGATTATCAATGGTAAACTCTCAATTTTATCACCAAATGTTATGGTTACTATATAACTGCCATCTTTTAGATTATTAACAGGTATGGTAAAACTATCTCCTGATTTGGTGGATGAATAATTAATAATTCCTGCATTATCTGTAATCTGGATTTTGTAATCAGATGGCAACTTGAAATCAGTATCAATGTCTGGTAAGGATGCTGTTATTGTCACAAAGTCTGAAGCAGGATTGGGATAAATTGAAAAATAATAACAGTCCATTATTTCCACACTTTTGTAAAGCCAATTTGTTTGTCCACATGTGTTTGACGCTCTGGTGATAACCTGATAATAATCAGAGGGATCATTAAAAACTATTGTTACCCAATCATTATACTGGTATTGAAAATACCAATTTAAATAAGCCGGTTCAACCATCCAGGTATATGAAGATTGGGAATCAGTATCTCTCATTGGATTAGCCCAGAAAGTATAGCCCACACCTGTACAACCTTTGTAAATATAAGGTGGATTAGGTCCCGAAATAGAGGTAAAAATCGGTACTCCAGACCATACTTTAAATTGAGGCAAAGTTATTGATCCTCCTCCGCTTAAATTAACGGTAGCACTTACCCATGATGCTCCGTTTCCAGTGGAAGAAAATGTACAAGGATTAGATCCTTGACTAGACACTCGTGCCAAATTGGATCCGCTGAGCCATTGAATAGTGCTATTTGGCGGAAGATCAATTAAGCTAATGGCTGTACCCCATGAACATACGATATTTGAACCTGAATAAGAAGGGAAACCACGACCATCCTGAACACTGGGATTTGTCCCTAGTGGATCAAGCCAGTAGTTTAAACGTCTGCGATAATCACTTGTATCCCCTGTCCACGATATACTGAACTTACCGTAACTACTAATATCCTCTTCAGAATCAGAACAATTGGGATTAGGGCAGGTTCCAAAACCTCTTAATTGACCTATAACTTTTTTATTAGCACTTATTAAAGGAGAGCCAGATGAACCAGATTCAGTAACCGACCATCCATGTGGTGTAGGTTGGAAATGTAACATCCAATAATTACTTCCGGGGGTATGGCAATCTGAATTTCCTGGAGTAATATTGTATGTGGCAATCTTTTTTACATCACCCTCTGGATGATGAATTACAACGCCACCTGTTCCGGTATTTCCTGAACGATCCCAACCAAGATAATAAGGAGAAAAGTTATTCAGATTTTTTGGGTCCTGTATCAGTTCAAAGAGAGCAAAATCAGAGCTTGGATTATTTGCCAGCACAGTAGCTCCGGTTGTAGATTTCATTGTTGGTTCACCGGCTTGATTAATTGCATCCAGAAAATTCATAGTTCCAATAAAATATCCATTGTGAAAGGTCTGGGTTTGAGATAGCATCAAAAATGTCAAGTAGATTATGATTTGCTGTGAGGAACAAGGGTTGAAGATTATTACTTGTATTGTTCACTAGAGAACCTGTACACCAACCTTCTCTATCTGGAAATTTAGCTGCGATACGCGCAACAGCTCTTTTCTCGTTCTGCCAGTTTTGGCCTTCAGAACAATTAACATTTACCTGACAACCACCTGAATCGCCAAAGCCTTTAGTCCCGGCTTTGTATTTATATGTATAACGATAACCATAATATATTTTAGAAATACTTATGACTGGCATTTCTTTCAGTGATGAGGGTTGGTAATATTCTAACGTTAGTGAATCCCCATGGATAATCGCAGTTGAAAAATCGGCAGGATGTTCTTTACTGCCTCTTAGAAATTCAGAAGTTATTGCGCCTATTGTTTGTTTAGATTCAGGATTGTAAAGGTAGAATTTACCCTTCTCTGGCAACCAGAATTTGTCGAAAGTCAAATCTAACGATTGGGCATTTTTAACAACAAGTGTAAGATGCCAGATTAAATCTCCCTTTGGTGAAGTCTTCCATTCACCATCTGTTTTTGAATTTATGCTGACCGGAATAGCAACAGCAAACCTTTTAATAATTTCAGATATTGCATCATTAATTGCATCTTCTGCCTGAACTTTTTCCATATCAGGAGCTTCAATGAAAACTAACTCTTTCTGACTTATCAAGTCGGGTTCATAAAAGCTGGGAGGCAGTTCTTCTGTAGTTATCTGAGAAAACAGATAACAAGGGTATAAAATGAATGCTATAAATATTAAAAAATTCCTTATGCAGGCTTTCATAATTAATTTGTTTTAAAGTCAAAAAGCAAGAATTTACTAAAGTTGTAGAAAAGTATTAATTGAGAATCCTCAATCTTAAAGGAGCTGACATCTCTGAGTGCCTCTGTGAATTTTTCAGATTCACCTGTCTCCCCAAATGCATCTGCCAAAACACCCCAGGGGAAACTTATTAGACTCCCTGATAAAATAAACTTTTTAGCAAGAAGATTGACTACAGACCTACCTATCATTGTAGTATCTGCATAAAATGTAATGGTATAGCAATCATCAGGATCAGAATCATATTTTTGAACAGAATCTAAAGAACAGCCTGGAGCACCAAATGCCACAAATTCCCAGGTTCCCAACAAATCTTCTATACTATAATCTGTTTCTTCTTTTTCGCAGCCCGCGGTCATTATTAAGATCCCGACTATTAGGGTAGTAATGGAAACTTTTAACCGGACAATTAATCTTTCTGTAAATAATGTATTCATAATAATTATGTTTACAAGTCAGATACTATTACCCAAATGTATTAAAAAAAATCACTGTTGCCCGGGACAAATTTTGAAGAGCAAGAGGGCTTTTGACCCTCTTAGCTCTTTAGATTGCTACGAAAATATGGCCATCATTATTGAAATGGATCGAAATTCAAATTTTGTATATGTAAATTAAACACCTGTAAAGGTATTCGCTTAATTGTTCATATTATGGAATAATTCAATTGGTTTTCGTTTTAATTCTGATCACGGTCAATGACATTGCCGGGGCCTTGTAATCAAAATTTTTTGTGATTTTCAGCGAAGAAACCTGCGGAACCACTTTAGTTTGATTTTCATAAGTATTTTCTGCATCAGCTGCTCCGGTAAGCAAAGTCAGTTCAGCCTGCGGCTGCATATTTTTAAAACCGGAAAGGTTGACTTTCATTATTTTTTCATCATTTCCGGCATTCACCAGCTTGAGGATGATATCGCCGGTTTTGCTGTCGGTTACACATGAGGCAGTCAGCAGTGCATCGTTTGGATCTTTTGAAATGATCTTGTCGAAATACATGTCGCCCCGATTTGTTGAGAATAATTTCTGCACATAGTAATTCGGCGTGAGACAAATGGTCACATTATCAAAAAAGATCATATCTGTTGTCCATTGGGTAAAACCCTTTTTAGCAAGCAAGGGGGCGTACGAAGCCATGTGTACAATATCTCCGTTGCGTTCGAGTGCAGTCATGTAAGCTGCTTCTGCAATGGCATTGCGTACTTTATTACCCCATGAGGCATACTCACCCAGGTAAACCTTGCCTTTGGAGCCGTCGTACTTGTCGTACCGATATTGGTTGGCCAGGAACCAATCGGGCTGCACATAATAATGCTCGTCAACAATAGGAATCTTAAGGTCGCTGGCAATTTCCCAGCCTTTATCGAAGTCCTTTCCGCTATGGAAAGGGCCTGATGTTCCAATTAATGTAATCTCGG
>CAYVBH010000216.1:0-6770 GCA_964449015.1 uncultured Bacteroidales bacterium | reverse complement strand
GCGTAGTTACGAAAACTACGCCGAGCGGGGGGGGGGGTGGAAGGAAATAGGAAAGGAAAGTTACTTGAATTTTAATCATTGCGATATTCCCAACAAATACAAATAGGCAAGAATTTCTTTGTGCAGGGCTTATCTATCTTTTATTGCATCTATAACCTTATATATAAAAATATTCTTTTCAGACTTAAAGAAAAAAATTGCCACCAATATTGCCACCAATAAAACAAATACCATTTGAAAATCAGATGGTTTAATAACTTTCTGGTAGCCCCACCAGGAATCGAACCTTGATTTATAGTTTACAAACTCTTCGTTTTCATTCGGCTAAAGACGTATAATCATTTTATTACGGGCATTAATTATAAGTAAATAAAGAAAACTTCCTTTGTTACCTATGCATACAGACCTATGTTTTTAACCAGATTGTTTTGTTGAAAGCATTTTGCTGAAAATGACTAAGTCAGGAAACTTAGCCGAGCGAAGATTTTTGATTTGACTGCCCTTGCCACTTCTTCTACTGCCCACCTCAAATATTTATTATAAACAATGATATTCAAAAAAAACCATTTATATTTGCTCAAAAAAGAACAGGTGTTATTATATGCAGATTAAGAAGAATGAAATAGAACAAGCCTTACTGGAAGCAGCAGAAACGGAGTTCTATGCTTGCGGGTTTGAGCATGCTTCTGTACGCCGCATCATGCGCACCGCCGGTGTGAGCATCGGTAATTTCTACAACTATTTTAAAAATAAGGAGGAGCTTTATTATGCCGTTGTCGGTGAGGCTTACCATACCTTCGTGCATTTTATGAACCAACAGGAACATGAGGATAAATCCCTGTTTTCTTCCAATTTGATGAAGACTCCGGGTTGGCAACAACAATTACCCATGTTGCTGCAACAGGTGCTTCCGGATTATATTAACAGCATTTTACCCGATTTTGATATTCGCTTTGTGATATTATTGGAAGGCAGCCAGGGAACCCGTTACGAGCACACCGGCGAACAGATGATCAAACTGGTAAAGGATCATCTGCAGCAGCACCTGGACGAAACCGAAACCACGCTTCCCGATAACATCTGCGAATTGCTGGCCCGGCAATTCCTCGATGGCCTGATTAGCATTATTAAACAAAACCTGACTGACAAAGACGCCCGCAATACCCTGCTGGCACATTACCTGGTGTTTTATGTGACAGGGGTGGCGGGGGTGATGGGAAGTGGTAGTGGCAGCGGCAGTAGCGGTAGCAGTAGCAGTAGCAGTAGCAGTAGCAGTCAAAACCCACATCCCAACTTCTAACTACCAAGCATCCAGTATCCAGAATCCAGTATCCAGTATCAAGTAACCCATGATACACGTCAAAAACCTTCAGTTCACCTACCAAAAGACCAAAAAACAGGCCATTCGCGATATGAGCTTTGAGATCCACGAAGGCGAGATCTTCGGTTTCCTGGGACCCAGCGGTGCCGGTAAAACCACCACCCAACGTTTGTTGATCGGACTGCTTCGCAATTACACCGGCAGCATTCAGATACTGGGGAAAGAACGGCGCGAATGGTCAGACGATTTCTACGAGCAAATTGGTGTTGCCTTTGACTTTCCGAATTTATACATCAAACTCACAGCATTAGAAAACCTGGAGCTGATCAGTGCATACTACCAGCGACCACCGGTTGATCTGAAAAACCTGCTCGACAGGGTAGGGCTGCTGGCCGACAAAGACACCCGGGTTGAGGGCTTTTCAAAGGGAATGAAAATGAGGCTGAACTTTGTCAGAGCCATCATGCACCAACCCCGGCTCATGTTTTTCGATGAGCCCACTTCGGGCCTCGATCCGGTGAATGCCCATATCATCAAGGATATCATTCTCGAGCAAAAAGCACAGGGCAAAACCGTATTCCTGACAACACACAACATGACGGTTGCCGAACAACTATGTGACAGGGTGGCCTTTATTGTCGACGGCCGTATTGTGGTTACCGGATCTCCCCGCGATCTGATGATCCAACATGGAAAGCGCCTGGTGAATGTGGGTTATACATGCAATGGCCAAACCTGTGAGAAAGAATTTCCCCTACAGGATATCGGCAGCAATTCTGAATTCATAAGCCTCTTGCAAGATAAGGAGATCCGGACCATCCATAGCTGTGAGGCAACGTTGGAGGATATTTTTATTAAGTTAACAGGGAGGAACCTTTTATGAGACTGCTGAATGCCATCAAAGCCGATATCCGGTTCCAGCTGAAACAGGGTTTTTATTATGTGTATGTTGCCATCACCATGATGTACCTACTGGTACTTTCGTTTTTACCTGATGCTGTGCTACCGGTGGTAACGCCCATCATTGTATTTTCAGATCCCTCGGTGCTGGGCTTGTTTTTTATCGGTGGAATCATCATGCTCGAAAAGCTACAGGGTGTGATGTTGGTGATGGTGGTTACGCCCCTGAAAACTACGGAATATATCATGTCCAAGTTGATCTCACTGACCCTGATCGCCATTGCAGTGGGTGTGGCCATAACTGTTTTCAGCCACAACAAGGGGGTGAACTGGTTTTTACTGATAATTTCCATTGCCCTCACCTCGGGTATTTTTACCCTGTCTGGCATCATGATCAGCGCGGGATGTCAAACCGTGAACCAATACATGGTGAAAAGCATTCCTTATATGTTTCTTTTTACGGTTCCGTGCCTTGCGCTGGTTGGTTTTCCCTATTCCTGGGTCTTTACAGTTTTTCCCAGTGTTGCTGCGCTGAAACTAATGATGGGCGCGTATTCAGCAATACCGGTTTGGGAAGCTGCCGGACTCTCGCTATATCTGGCCGGTTTGAATTATTTGCTCTACCGGTTTACAATTCGTGTTTTTGAAAGTAAAATTGTTTATCAGGATTGACTGTCATGACTTTTATGATTCATCTCCGGAATGATATCCGGCAAATTGTACGCGATCCCATCATGCTCGTGCTGATGTTTGTACCGCTTATACTGATTGTAATTTTTAAGCTACTGCTTGTATTTCTGTTGCCGGTACTAATCAATCTCACCGACTTTAATCCCGACCCGTACTACATATACCTGCTTGCATTTGCACTCTTGCTGAGCGCCGGAATGCTGGGTATTATCACCGGATTCCTGATGATCGACGAGCGCGATGGCAACATCGCCGAACTCATGGCAGTTACCCCTTTGGGCCGTACCGGATATCTGATTAACCGGTTGTCTTTTTCGGCCTTGTTGAGTTTAGTATACAGCTTTCTGGCAATAGTTATGCTCAATGTTTGCCCCGTATCACTGCCTGCGGCAATTACGCTGGCCGGCCTGATGGCTATGTATACCGCCATATTTGGAATCATCCTGTTCAATAGTGCCGATGATAAGGTAAAGGGACTGACTTTTGCCAAAGGGCTAAATGTATTGGCATTCTTTGCATTTTCTGATCTTTTCGGATTGAAATGGCTCACTGTCTTATCCTGGCTCTTCCCTCCATTTTGGATCACGGCACTCCTTAAAAACCAGGGCACGCCTATGCCTTATATTATGGCGCTGATTGTCCATGTTGCCTGGTTTGCGTTTTTGCTGGTGAGGTACCAGCGGAAAAGTTAATTAGTCATTTTGTCTTTTCACTGTTTCATGAATGGCAGTGAGCAATTGCTCTTTGATGAAGAAGGCCTTTATCATTTCGTTGTACTCATCGGGGGAGCATTTCTGTCTGCACAGCGCATCTGAAGCTTTGGTTTTGCTGAATGCCAGTTCGATTTTTTCACACGGAAAAAGGTTGCACTCACCGCAATTACTGATGTCTTTCAGATGTTCACATCCGATGAGCTGATGACTGCATTTTTTATCTTTATGGCAACCCGCACATTTAAGTTCCTCCGGTTGAAGGATTTTATCACGGAATCCAAGTCGATACCATAGTTCAGCCAGTTGTTCCAGCCTGGCTTTATCATTCGTTATGGTAGCCTTATACCTTGGACATTCATCGCAGATATCACCACAAATAGATATTTTCATTTGTTGTATTATTTGACGTTCGTGGAATCAAATTCAATTAATTTGTAATGGCTGATGAAACCAATCTTCGATAACATCCCCTGCGAGGCGGTATTTGAGGCATCGCATCCGCAAACAGGTAACCATCCGTTATCATGACATATCCGCATCATGTAAAGCATAATCTGTACCGCATATCCCTGTCGCCTGAATACCGGATCTACCCATACACCTAAATCGTAATAAGGAAAATCTGCCACGACCTGTGTCAGGAAACCACAACCCGTAATTTGGTTGTCCTTCTCCAGGATAATGATTCCTTTGTGTTCTAAAAACTCTTTCAGCAGTGCTTTGGGTTCAAACACCTCATCGTGCTGTTGCTGCAAAAAGGGCAAATCAGAAACCCCGGCATGCCTGAAGTTCAGATCATTCTTCAACTGAATTCCCTGATCCGAAAAATCCCGGTACAAATAGCCCATAACCTTATAGGGTAGGGAATGGGCCAAACAGCAATTCAACAACAAATGATCAAATGATTTGCAGTATATCCCTTTTATTCCGAGCTGCTGAATCAGTGCAAAAAAATAATCCGGGTTGTTCTTGAGAAAAGCATTTTCAACATAGAATTCTACCAGGATATTATCAGTGGAGACAATGGCATATCCGATAGCCCGGTTGTCTGAAGATAACCGGTAATATACCGAATCATAAATTGCAAATTCAAGGTAGATATCCTGGAATTTTACCAGTGAATTGAGGTATTGTTTTCTAAGTCCTGCCACCTCGGCAGGACTGGCCTTTTCGATTTGCAAGGGCATATGGTTTCGTTCAAATTATGAGATGCTAAGATAGTATGGTAGATTGATTTTTTTAACGCAACAGCAGTAAGTCGCACTTCGACAGGCTCAGTGTGACTGGCGCCGTCATACTGAGCTTGTCGAAGTATGACGAGTAGTAGCGGTGGCAGTAGTGTTAGCCGTCATTGCGAGCGGAACAGAGTGGAGCGTGGCAATCTGTATTTTTGAGTAATTATTAAGAATAGATTGCTTCGGTCGTGCCTCCCTCGCAATGACTCGATTATAAAGCAATGGAGGAGTGAGATGCAGTAAGTTGCACTTCGACAGGCTCAGTGTGACTGGCGCCGTCATACTGAGCTTGTCGAAGTATGACGAGTAGTAGCAGGGGCAGTAACAGTCAAATCCCAAATTCCAACTCCCAAAACACACTCATCCAGCATCCAGTATCCAACCTCCAGTATCAGCTCTCTCCGCCCATCACCCTTTTCAAATACCTCCCGGTAACCGACCGTTCGCAATAAACAAGGTCTTCTGGTGTTCCCTGAAAAAGCAGCTCACCTCCCTTTTTGCCTCCTTCGGGGCCCATGTCGATGATCCAGTCGGCATGCTTGATGATATCCAGATTGTGCTCAATGATGACCACGGTGTTGTTGTTGTCGACCAGTGATGAAACGATGTTGTAGAAATTGTCAATATCCGACATGTGAAGCCCGGTGGTGGGCTCGTCCATAATATAGATATTACCGTCGTTTTGCAATTCTGTGGCTATTTTCAGGCGTTGTGATTCGCCTCCCGACAATGAGCTGAGTGATTGCCCCAGGTTCAGATAGCCCAGTCCAACCTGTTGTAACAACTTCAGATGTTTCCTGATTTTTGCAGAGCTGAAATGCTCGTATGCCTGGTTCACCGTCATTTCCAACACTTCAGCAATGTTTTTTTCTTTGAATTTCAGCTCCAGCACTTCGGCATGATATCGTTTCCCTTCACATTCATCGCAAATGGTTTTTACCGAGTCGAGGAAATGGAGCTCGAAAGTCAGAACGCCCTGTCCGTTGCATTTGAGACAGGCTCCTTTTGAGTTGAAACTGAACAATGAGGCATCGCTGTTTGTGGCAGCAGCAAACTCCTTCCGGATCAGATCAAACACACCGATAAACGTGGCTGCGTTGGCGCGCGATGATTTGCCAATAGGCGACTGATCAATAACAACGGCTTCGGGATGCTCTTTCGCAAAGCACTCATGAATCAGACTGCTTTTGCCGCTGCCGGCAACACCTGTCACGCAGGTCAATACCCCTTTGGGAATTTTCACCGATACATTCTTCAGGTTGTTGGCCGTGGCATTCCTGATTTCATAAAAGTCACCGGCGGTTTTTCTACGATAGGAAGCAGGTTCCTTTTTTTGCAGGTATTTCGCAGTAATGCTTGGCGTATGCATCAACCCTTGCGGTTCGCCATTATAAACCACTGTACCGCCCAGTTTCCCGGCATGGGGACCCATGTCAACGATCCATTCGGCTGCCCGGATGATGTCGGGATCGTGTTCTACCACAAATATGGAATTACCCCTTTCTTTCATGCGGAAGAGTATCTGCATCAGGTTGTCTGTGTCGCGCGGATGCAGTCCGATTGAAGGTTCATCAAGCACATAGAGCATGTCCACCAGGTTGCAGTCCATTTGCTTCGCCATTTTCACCCGTTGCGATTCACCACCCGACAGTGTGCTCACGGCACGATCGAGCGACAGGTACCCCACACCGATTTCTATGAGTTGCTGCAACAGGAATTGTGCTTTCCGCAAAACAGGTGTTGAGATTTCATCATGTATTTCTCTCAAAAATGGTAAAACATCGAGCAGTTCTATGCTGCAAACCTGGTCAATGGTCATGCCGTTGATGCTGACACTTCTGGCTCTTTCGTTCAGTCGTGTGCCGCCACAGTGTTCGCAGGGTTTGTAGATGAAGAACCGGGTATATGCAT
>CAYVBH010000215.1:0-6857 GCA_964449015.1 uncultured Bacteroidales bacterium | reverse complement strand
TCTTTAATTATCAATTAATTAGATGTTTTCAAAAATATGAGTTGCAAATATAAAGTATTTCCTTCGATAAATAAAATAGTAAACCATTAATTTTGACAATCTTTTATCATAATTTCAATCGGATACGCATATGGAGGTTTCGGAAATCCTTATTAAATGGTATCATTCAAACAAAAGAGACCTTCCCTGGCGTAAAGCTCGCTCAGCATACAATACATGGCTTTCTGAAGTCATTTTACAACAGACAAGGGTTAATCAGGGACTTCAGTATTACAACCGCTTTGTTCAAAAGTATCCCCGGGTCGAAGATCTTGCCAATGCGTCACTTGATGAGGTGTTGAAACTTTGGCAGGGATTGGGTTATTACACCCGCGCCCGGAACATGCATGAAACTGCCCGGCTGGTTGCCCGCGATTATAAAGGTGTTTTTCCCTCAAATTACCGGGCATTGCTCAACCTCAGGGGAATTGGCCCCTATTCTGCCGCAGCCATTGCCTCTATTGCTTTTAATGAACCTGTGGCACTTGTAGATGGAAATGTGTTCCGGGTTCTTTCAAGGCTTCATGGCATAACCACCGCTATTGACACTGCCGCCGGAAAAGCGACTTTTGCCGGAATCGCAAATGATCTTCTCAATAAAGATGATCCCGGAACCCACAACCAGGCCCTGATGGAATTCGGATCACTGGTTTGCACTCCCCGCAATCCATTGTGTCACAATTGTGTACTTGCGTTTCAATGTCGTGCAAAAGAACTTGGCATAGCTGAAACCCTTCCGGTTAAAGAGGGTAGGGTGAAAATGTGTACCCGTTATTTTTATTACTTGTTTGTGCGGATTGAAAACATGACCCTATTGCATAAACGAAACGGAAACGACATCTGGAATTCCTTATATGAATTACCGCTTATTGAAAAAGAAAAAGCCGTGAAATTAAAAAGCCTGGTTTCAGCATCACCCTGGAAAGAAATGGCTTGCGGTAAAGAGATTTCTGAAACAGATAAGCGGACCTACAAGCACAAACTTACACACCAGATCCTGCATTGTACCTTTTATATGGTTGAACCCGGTGCAGATTGCAGGCCTGCAGAGCCGGAATTCATAGTGGTTCCTTTTCAGAAGCTCAAAGATTATCCTGTTCCCAGGGTGATTGACAGGTATCTGAATGATTTGAGGCGGGAGGGAGTTTTAAAGGACTAATTTCATATTTTTTTATAATTTTACCCACAACTTAAAAACCGAAACTATGTCAGTTAACAAAGTTATCCTGGTAGGTCATGTCGGACAGGACCCCGAAGTTCGTTACCTGGACAATAACACACCTGTTTGCACCATCAGAATGGCTACAAGTGATGTATATAAAAACAAAAACGGAGAGCGTGTTACAAACACCGAATGGCATAATGTGGTTTTGTGGAGAGGTCTGGCTGAAATTGCCGAAAAGTACGTTAAAAAAGGCAGTCAGATATATATTGAGGGAAAGTTGCGGACCCGCTCCTGGGATGATAAAGACAAAAACAAGAGATATACCACGGAAATCGTTGCCGATGTCATGCAGCTTTTGGGTAAAAGAGCTGATGATCAGGGTGGCGCAGCACCACAAGCATCACATACCGAACAGGCTCCGGATGAAAACATGCCGGCAGGTGGTGCGGATATCAACAATGACCTGCCCTTTTAACGGGATCAACAGTAAATCAATTATTAGTTGAATTGGAAGAAGAACCATATAACCTCGCTTTGAACGCGGTACTCCAGGTGACTGTTAATCCATTTGAGCTGAATCTGATCGTAGCCATTTTAGTCATTCTGGCTTTGCTGCTTTTATCTGCACTTGTTTCCGGTGCAGAAGCTGCTATTTTTTCACTATCACCTGCGGAAATCAGCAAGGTGAAAAACTCCGGGTCGAAGCAAAACCGAACCCTGGAAAAACTCCTGGGTATGCCCGAAAAGCTCCTGGCAACGATCCTGGTTACCAACAACCTGTTGAACATTGGCATCATTGTTATTTCTGCTTATGTGAGCTCAACCCTGTTCGACTTTTCCAATGCCGAAGTTTTGGGCTTTGTTGTTGAAGTGGTGGTAATCACCCTGGTGATTGTTTTCTTCGGGGAGATTCTGCCAAAGATTTATTCGATCCGTTATTCGGGTAAGGTAGCCCGTTTTATGGCGATTCCGCTGGAGATGGCAGAGAAATTTTGCCGGCCTGTCAACTTTCTGCTCATCCGTTCAACATCGTGGCTGCAGGACAAGTTTACAGGTCAGAACCGGCCCATATCGATGGATGTATTGTCAGATGCCCTGGACCTCACCGAACAAGGTATCAGCGAAGATAAAAACATACTCGAGGGCATTGTCAAGTTTGGAAACATAGATGCCCGCGAGATTATGACCCCCCGGGTAGATGTGGTGGGAGTGTCCACCCAGATCAGGTTTAAAAAACTGATCAGTTATATCGTAGATTCAGGCTATTCACGTATGCCTGTTTATGCCCAGGACCTAGATAATATAAAAGGTATCATTTACATCAAAGACCTGCTCCCTTTCCTGGATAAACCCGACTCATTCAACTGGCAGTCGCTCATGCGCCCTGCCTATTATATTCCCGAGAATAAAAAAATTGACGACTTGCTCAAGGAATTCCAGACCACGAAGATTCACATGGCTGTAGTTATTGATGAATATGGCGGAACACTGGGTATCATTACCCTTGAAGATATTCTCGAGGAAATTGTTGGCGAAATTGAAGATGAGTCTGACAATGAAGAATTGTCTTATAAAAAATTAGATGAATTCAATTTCCTGTTTGAAGGAAAAACTTTGCTCAACGACTTTGTGAAGGTTTTTAACCTGGAACAGGAAACATTTGATGAGGTGAAGGGCGAGGCAGATACCCTGGCCGGACTTATCCTGGAACTGAAAGGTGAACTGCCCGGGAAAAATGATGTGATAAACTGCAAGGGTATGGTATTTACCATCCGATCTGTTGATCAACGGCGGATCAGACAAATACAGGTTACCCTGAAGGACAAAAGCAAAGCGAATGAGACTAAAAATTAAGATTCTGATAAAAGCATGCTGCGTGGTTCTTGTGCCGACCGGTATGCTGTTGCTGCTGCCTGCCTGTAAAAAGAGTTATACTCCCAAGCCCAAAAGTTATTTCAGAATCGATTTCCCTGAAAAGAAATATGTTACCTATATATCGCCGGAATGCGCGTACAACTTTGAAGTACCTGAATATGCCCGTGTCATTCCCTTCAAGGGGCAAACTGCCGAACCCTGTTGGATTGATGTGGAATTTCCGGGTTATAAAGGTGTCATTCACATTACTTACAAGCAGATGCGCGAAAATGAACTGGCCGCGCATGCCGAAGACATCAGAACCCTGGCATACAAGCACATCATCAAGGCGGACGACATCATTGAAAAACCTTTTTCATACCCCGATCACCAGGTGCATGGGATGCTTTATGATATCAGAGGCAACACAGCTTCATCATTAAGCTTTTATTTAACCGACAGCACAAGCAACTTTTTTAGCGGTTCGCTGTACTTTAATGTAGTTCCCAATAAGGATTCACTGGCTCCGGTCATCCGGTTCTTTTCGGCCGACGTGATGCACCTTATTGAGACCTTCAAGTGGAATTAAAACCTAATGCTGCAATCCCATGGCTATCATCATGAATGAGCATTTAGCGTGCGGCTGTCAACTGGCTGTCTGGAAGATCACCGAGGATTACGATACCCTGTTGTCAAGGATCACATTAACCCGCGAGGAGCTGGAAATGCTGGAAAGAATCACCCACATGCCCCGCAAGATTGAATGGCTCAGTGTCAGGGTGCTACTGAACGAAATGACAGACAAAGAATTATCTATATATTACAACGAAAACAGGAAGCCTTTTATCAAGGGGAATTCTTATTACATCAGTATATCCCACTCCCGCGATCTGACGTCCATTCTGTTGAGCCATGAAAGAAAAGTGGGTATCGACCTCGAATACATGTCGCATCGCATCGGTAGCATATCCAACAGGTTCATCAATGAAAATGAGGTGATAACCGGCGACGAGGAATTGAGAAAATACCATTTATACATACATTGGTGTGCCAAGGAAGCGCTTTATAAAATTTGTGACAAGCAGGACATTAATTTCAGAGATAACCTCACTATCGAACCTTTTCAACCGTCGGAGAAAGGCGAATTGCGTGGTCACGTGCAAAACCGGACCAGGAACGAGATCTTCCTGATGAATTACTTTACTCTGGGAAATTATGTAGTAGTTTGGACCTATAAATAAACCAACTGATCAGCCTCAACACGAAATCATGGATTCAACAATTTATCATTCACTGTTTACCGGAAATAAGAAAATTTTCGCACTGCTCATCGATCCTGAAAAACTGAATGCTGAACAAGTCGAAAAAACTGCCACTGCAGCCTCCCAGGCAGGTGTTGATGTAATTCTGGTAGGTGGAAGCCTGGTTTCACACCCGATTGATGACACACTGGCGACCATTAAGCGCGTTTGCCAATTGCCGGTTGTATTGTTCCCCGGAAACCTGCTTCAACTAAGCACCAGGGCTGATGGTATTCTGTTGCTCTCGCTCATTTCAGGCCGGAATCCCGAATACCTGATCGGTAACCATGTACTGGCATCGCAATATATAAAAAGGTCAGGTCTTGAGATCATACCCACGGGCTACATTCTGGTAGACGGCCATACGCTTACATCGGTTGAGTATATGAGTAATACCCGGCCCATTCCTTCAGAAAAACCCGACATCGTGGTGGCTACTGCATTGGCCGGTGAACAACTCGGTTTGAAGCTGATTTATCTCGAGGCGGGAAGCGGTGCCAGTGAGCGCATTCGTGAAAGTATCATTACCGGTGTCCGGGAAAATATTTCCATCCCGCTGATCGTCGGAGGAGGTATCCGCACTCCCGAAGATATCCGTATGCTATATCGCTCCGGTGCCAACGGTGTTGTTGTGGGAACCGCTGTTGAGGACGATTACCGGGTTCTGTATGATCTTGCTTCAGTAAAAAAAGAGTTCGAATAATATTCATCCAAAAATTACATTCGTTCATCAACAATACTTTCCGTTTCACAGAATATTGTGAACAAACGGAACCAACCTGCGTATCCATACACAGAAAGCAACAAACAAAAAGCAATTAAAGAATACTCATGAACAGCATATAAAGTTTTGCCCAAGTTGGTTTAGTTAGTAGTTTTGTTTAATGTGAAAAAAGGCCGTCAACGGACGGTCTTTTTTCTTTATGTCATGTTTTACCTATCTTTGCTTTGTACAACATTTCTCTTCATGAGTGCGCCGGAAAAGATCAGGATTGACAAGTGGCTTTGGGCAGTGCGGATCTTTAAAACCCGCAGCCTGGCCACCGAAGCATGCAAAAAGGGCAGGATTATTATTAATAGCACGGAAATAAAGCCTTCACATGAGGTCAAAATAGGTGAAACCATCTTTGTCAGAAAACTTCCGGTTGTATATACAATCAGGGTAACTGCCCTAACACATAACCGGCTGCCTGCCCAGCGCGTCAGAGAATTCATGGAGGACCTCACATCGCCTGAGGAACTGGAAAAGCTGAAAATCAAAGATGCTGCGTTTTTCAAGCGCGACAAAGGGGCCGGCAGACCGACTAAAAAAGAAAGAAGACTGATGGATGATATTATTAACAGCGACTTTTGAAAGGAGCATGTCACTATGTTAATTGCACAGGAAAAACGGAAAACAAATATAGCTGAATACATTCTCTACATGTGGCAGGTTGAGGACCTGATACGCGCCTACAGGTTCGATATCGGCCTGATTGAGGAAAACCTGATCGCACAATACTCACAACCGCCAAGGGTTAAGGAAGAGGTAAAAGACTGGTATGCCAATCTCATTTTGATGATGCACCAGGAAGGGATTAGGGAAAAGGGTCATCTGAGCTTTCTGAAAACACTGATGGATGAAATCACTGATATGCACATCCGGCTTCTCAATCATGAGGATGAAAATGAATACAGGGATTTACACCGTGATGCTGCTGATAACCTGGATGTATTCAGGCAGAAAACCTCCAACCCCGATGCAGGAGATGTGGAAACCAGTCTGAACGCGCTGTACGGACTGCTATTGCTCCGGCTGAAAAAGAAAACGGTGAGCCGCGATACCGAACTGGCCATGGCTTCTTTCAGCAAACTCATGGCCCGGCTTTCACATATATTTCTGCAGGTAGAGCGAGGCGAAAGAGAGTTGTAGACCACTGCCACTCGTCATACTTCAACAAGCTCTGTATGACAACGCAAGTCACACTGAGCCGTGCCAACGCCGAGGCTCCGGCAGGCAAGCTTGTCGAAGTGCGACTTACTGAAGACCTGTGAATATGTTAGTCATGCTTCGACCTGCCTACCGGCAGGCAGGCTCTTCATGACACCGCTACTGTCTTCAGTCTTGGCTCTTGGTTCTTGGATCTTCGATCTATTCTCTCTCCGGCATCTGCTGATTCACCACATTTTCCTCACGTATCCGGTTAACCAACTTTTTGTAATAGTCATCAGCCTCTTTTTCCTCGAACTCAGTGTGTGAACGGGCTGCCCATGATTTGGCCTGTTCCAAGTCGCCCAGCACTTCATAGGCTACAGCAATATTAAATGCAGCCCTGCCGGCATCTTTGCGATCACCTTTCTCTACCACTTTCATCCAGGCATTGATGGCCCCTTTCCAGTCGGCAACCTCCGAATACCTCACCCCGGCTCCCAGTTCCTTCTTGGGTTTGTCAAAGAAATACCGGGTGACCTGGTAATAGGTCGGTGAGATTCTTTCTCCGTAAATAAAACCTGCATCA
>CAYVBH010000214.1:0-6880 GCA_964449015.1 uncultured Bacteroidales bacterium | reverse complement strand
CTGAAGCCGCTACCGATGCCGACGGCAACTGCAACCTGGCAACTGCCCGGTTATTTCGTTTTTCTAAGGTTTTCAGGGAACAATACATGCCCCACATGATTGAGCTCGGACGGTCTTTCGTTCAACCCGCATATCAGTCAACCAGCCGCCAGGGGAAAGGCATCTATGCCATGGACAACCTCTGGGATGGCCTGGGTGCTGTGTGGATGCAACACCCCCACATCAAGTATTTCTTCGGAAAGGTCACCATGTATACTACATACCACCGGGAGGCACGCGACCTGATCCTGCATTTCCTGAACAAGTATTTCGGTGATAAGGACAACCTGATGCAACCCTTCGAACCGCTTCAGATCACCACCGATCCGAAAGTCCTCGACAACATCCTCTGCGGTTCGTCATACCGTGAAGACTATAAGCTGCTTTCACAGAACGTCCGGGCAAGAGGTGAAAACATTCCGCCGCTGATCAATGCCTATATGAATCTCTCCCCCACCATGAAAGTTTTTGGAACCGCCATGAATTATTCATTCGGCGATGTTGAGGAAACTGCCATCATGATCACCGTTGATGATATGTATGATGAAAAAATTGAAAGGCACATCAAATCATACATTCATAAATCGTGACACCCTGCTGTTATCATGGTTCATCAGGAATATTACTGGAAAAGTAAAGACGGAACCACGCTTTTTGGTCAAAGCTGGAAACCAGACGAACGTCCCCGTGCCCTGATCAATTACGTGCATGGTTTCATGGACCACAGCAGCAGGTTCGCAAACTGGGCAGGCCGCCTGTGCGACAAGGGTTATGGAATTGCAGCAATCGACCTGCGCGGTCATGGTCGTTCGGAAGGGCGAAGGGGATATGCTGCGAATTTTCTATCTTACCTGCAGGATATCCATACCTTATGTGAAAACTCACAACTGCTTTTTCCCGGCTGTAGCTCTGTCTTATACGGTCACAGCCTGGGCGGCAACCTGGTTGCCAATTACCTGATCAGCGAGAGCCCTCTTCCTAAAGCCGCTGTGATCTCCTCACCCTGGTTTACACTAACCCATAAGCCCTCTCTGTTTAAATACCTCATGGCTGGCATGGTAAGGTATTTGCTGCCCGGCCTTACGGTAAAAAGTGATCTCGACCCGCAAGGATTATCACACGACCAGGAAGTGGTCAGCATGTACAACAACGATCCGCTGGTGCATCATGTCATCCTGCCCCGGTTGTTCTTTGAAATCGAACAATACGGAATGAAGGCTTCTCAAAGCATTTACAAAATCAACATCCCGTTGTTGGTCATGCACGGTAACGCCGACCCCATCACATCATTCAGGGAAACTGCCGGTTTTGTAAGAAATGCCGGTAACCACACCACGTTTAAGCAATGGCCCGGGGCGTACCATGAACTTCATAATGAACCCAATGAACAAGAGGTTTTCAATTACTTCCTGAACTGGCTTAACAACCAGAATTTTGTTCCTGCTTAGCTATGGATCAATTCAGAACACCGGTCAGTATTCCCGAATCAACTGATAAGATCAGCTACCAGACGAATTGCCTGTTTATGGGATCATGCTTCGCCGACAACATCGGGAAAATCATGGCCGGTTATCAGTTCCCCGTGCTGCTCAATCCCTTTGGTACACTATTCAACCCTGCATCGATTGCGCAGAATATTGACCTGCTGATCACCGGTAAAACCTTCACCCGCGATGACCTCCTGTATCATAACGAACTTTGGTTCAGTCTGAACCACTATACCGCTTTCTCACACCCCGATCCCGAAACCTGCCTTTCTTTAATCAATCAGGCTGCCACCGGGGCGTCGGCATGGCTGAAAAACTGCCATTACCTGCTGCTTACCTTCGGCACAGCCTGGGCCTACCAATACAAAGAAACGGGGAACGTGGCGGCCAACTGCCACAAATTGCCATCTTCGCTCTTTGAACAGGTTCTTTTGCAACCCGATGCAATCATTGAACAATACAACAAGCTACTCGGGAAACTCCAATTGATAAATCCCGGCATCCGGGTGATTTTTACACTCAGCCCGGTAAGACATTGGGCAAACGGCGCCGTTAACAACCAGCTGAGCAAATCAGTGCTTCATTACAGCATTCATGAAATACTGAAAAACAACAACCGGGCATCCTATTTCCCGGCTTACGAGATTTTCATGGACGAACTGCGCGACTACCGTTTTTATGCCGGTGATATGCTGCATACCTCGGAGCAGGGAACCCGCTATGTGTGGGAAAGATTCTGCGATTCCCGGATTGAGGAAGACACAAAAAAAATTATGGCCGGCGTTGAAGCTGTTTTTAAAGCTTTGAATCACCGGCCATTACACACTGATACTACCAACCATAAAACCTTCATACAAAATACCCTGAAACTCATCAACCGGCTTCAGGAACAATACCCTTTTCTTGACTTCTGTAACGAAATTGCCCAACTGCAACTGTCATAAAGATGGCTTTCGGCAACAAAAGGTTGCATCGTTTTGAAAAATTCTCCTGAAAATAACGCCCCCGCAAACCGGATCAAAGCTTTTTTTTTGTAATTTAAGAACATATATAAATGTGATCATAATTTCATCAGAAGCTTTACCGGATGGAATTTTCTGTGGTTGTTCTGGTTCTTGTCACCCTCGCTTTTTTTCTGGCAGGGTTGGTTTTGGGCCGGCGCTCAATGAGCATCCGCCTGAAGAAATCTGTTGTGAATGAAGAAGAAGCCCAAACCAGAGCTAAAGAGTTTGAACATAAATACCGGTTGCTCAGGGAAAATTCATATGATGGTTTGGCCATTCATGAAATTGTTTATGATCCTGACGGAAACCCGGTTGATGCGAAATACATTGAGGTCAATGACCAATTCCTGAAACTCTTTCAATTAACAAGGGACATCATCGGAAAAGGGATGCTGGAAGTGGTTCCTTATGCTAATATGCATTGGATCCGGGAGTTCGACCAGGTAATTCGTTCTGGTGAGACCATGCGGCGAACCGGATATAACCATCTGATGGACTTTTACTATGAGCTGACCCTTTTCCCAATAGGCAACAACATCCTGGGAGGTGCTTTTCACGATATCAACAACTGGGTAAAATCAGAACAATACTTCCGGAACATCATTACCAACATCAACGGTATTTTCTTTGCCATTAACAACCAGGGAATCTTTACGGTATCGGAAGGACTTGGGCTGGCCACAATCAGCAGGAAACCGGAATCATTGAAAGGTAAAAGCGCTTTCGATGTCTTCAGTGAACATGCTGACCTCACAGGTGCTTTAAGAACCTGCCTCGACGGAAACCTGGTTGAAACCATCATCCGGATGAATGAATCTTATTTCGATGCCAGATTCACCCCTATATTTGACAGTGAGAAAAACGTCATTTCAGTATTGGGTATAGCCGCTGATGTAACAGAACAAACCAAAGCCAATCAATTGCTCCGGCAGAGTGAAGCCAAATACCGCAACATTATCGAAAGCATTCACAGCGGATTTTCCCTGAACGAACTGGTTTTCGACAGTTTCGGAAATCCATCCGACATCACCATTCTGTATGCCAACGACATGTTTGGAAAACTTTGCCGGATCGCCATACAGGATATTTCACATAAACGTTATTCGGAACTCTTCCCCGGAGAATGGAAAGAACTGACAACCAAAGCATACGCCGTTGTTGCCACAGGCAAGTCTTACACACGCGTGATGCGGATGGGATCCGACAGGTTTGTCGAGAGTGTTATGTATAAAGCCGAAAACAACCAGTTCATCCGGTTTGACAACGACCTTACCGATCTTCTTTCAGCAGAAAACAAGCTGCAGTCTTCCCGGGAAAAATTCCTCAGTATTTACACACTTTTGCCTGATATGGCAGGCATCATGCGTTTGCCTGATATGCAATTTATCGAATGCAATCCGGCATTTACCGAAATCACGGGTTTCACCCCCGAGCAATATACCGGTAAAACACCCTTTGAAATGGGTTTGACGGAAGAACCCTCAAATATTAATGAATTGCTTGACCAGATTAATAAAAACGAACCCCTTCGTAATTTTGAGCCGGTGATCAGAACCCGGGACGGACAATCGATCAGCCTGCTCATTTCAGCAAAGAGAATAACTTATGAAAGCTCAGATTGTATCCTGTTTATAGCCCATCGTACTGCCGGAAGGAGGGGTAACGAACCTGAAACAGCCCCGGGTTCCGGGTCGGCACCGACTGAAGAACAGCGTAACGCGATGAGCCTGGAACTTGAAAAAAAAATTGCCGAACGAACTGCACAGCTGAAACAGGCCATGGAAGACCAGGAAGCATTTGCTTACAGTATTTCCCATGATCTGAGATCTCCATTAAGGCACATCGAGGGATTCCTCCGCCTGTTGATTAACAAAATGGATACCCAGGATGAAACTGTTAAAGGTTATTTTGAAAAAATTTATATGGCTTCCAACCGAATGTCGGCTATGATTGACGACCTGCTGCTTTTCTCACGCCTGGGCCGGAAAGAGCTCGATGTCAAACCGGTAGACCTGAACATCCTGATTAATGAATTAATCGAACAATTCAAAATCACCTACCAGAACCGGGAAATTGAATGGAAAATCAGCCTGCTGCCCACCATTCCCTGCGACGCCAATCTGTTCAAGACCGTATTTGAAAACCTGATTTCCAATGCCATCAAATATACTTCCAAAAAGCCCCTTGCCGTAATTGAAATTGGCGCACGTGATCTTCCCGATAACCTGGCCGAGGTGTTCGTAAGAGACAACGGCGTTGGTTTCAATTCGATATATGCCAACAGACTGTTCAGGGTTTTCCAACGCCTCCATGCCAGTGATGATTTCTCAGGCACCGGTATCGGACTGGCCAATGTGAAACAGATCATCACCCGGCACAACGGTAAAGTAAGAGCTGAAGGAATTGTTAATGAAGGTGCAACATTTTATCTAACCTTACACAAATAATATAATGACCAAAATCCCTCGCATTCTTTATGCCGAAGACAGCCTTAACGATGTTGAGCTCACACTGGCTGCCTTCAGCGAATGCAATCTCGCCAATGAGATTGATGTGGTTAACGACGGTGAAGAAGTGCTGGATTACCTTTTCTTTAAAGGCAGGTATGCCGGTCGCGAAAAAACGGCACCGGCCTTTGTGCTGCTCGATATCAAAATGCCCAAGCTTGACGGTGTGGAAGTATTGAAAATAATCCGGGAGTCTGAGGAATATAAAAACTTGCCGGTCGTTATGCTTACCGCTTCCAAAATGGAGTCTGACATTCTGAACAGCTACTCCCTGGGAGCAAACGGATTTGTGATCAAACCCATTGACTTCACCGATTTTGTAAAAGCCATTAAAAGTATCGGCTTTTTCTGGGCTATTGTTAACACTTCACCCATGAGCCTATGAATCCTGCCCGACTTTCCATTTTGCTGCTTGAGGACGAACCCTTTGATGCCGAACTGATCACCGAGCAACTCAAAACTCTTGATGACTATGAATGCGATATCACCTGGGCCAAAGACTACGATGCTTTTGTTGCCGCCCTTGACTCAAATTGCCCCGACATAATCCTGAGTGACTACAGCCTGAAAGGCTTTACCGGGCTGGATGCCCTGAAAATAGTAAACGAAAGGAAAATGCTGGTCCCTTTTATCTTTGTCACCGGCGCCCTGGATGAAGAAACCGCAGTAAACACCATCAAAGCAGGCGCCTGGGATTATGTGGTGAAAGACAGGCTGGTCAGGCTTCCCCTGGCCATCAAAGGTGCGCTTCATCTGCGCGAAGAACGACTGAACGTGCTTAAAGCCGAGCTCGAATCACGTAAGTTACTGAAAGCTATTGAGCAAAGCCCTGTTCATATTGTGGTCATGAACGTCAACCACGAGATAGAATATGTTAACAAGCGTTTCACTGAAGACACAGGGTATACCCTGAACGACCTGAAAGACATCAACAGCTGGAACCTGATATTGGAAGAACTGCCGGAGAAATATTTCCAGGTGTTGAAACTGCAGTCTGACTCACCGGCCAACTGGCGTGGCGAAGTGCAAAGCAAAAAGAAAAATGGGGTGTCTTATTGGGAGTCGGTATCGGTTTCACCACTCATAAATGACCTGGGCGAGATTACGCACTACATCATTTTCAAGGAAGACATCACACCCCGCAAGAGAATGGTTCAGGAGCTCATCAAAGCCCGCAACAAGGCGGAACGGTCTGATAAGCTGAAGGATGCCTTCCTTCAAAACCTCTCCCACGAAATCCGGACCCCGCTTAATGCCATTGTCGGATTCTCATCATTGCTCAACGAAGCTGATGGCTTCCCAGAGAGCCTGAAGGAATATACCTCAATCATTCTCGGCAGCAGCAACCAGTTGCTGTCAATCGTCAACGACATCCTGACCATTTCAAGAATTCAAACGGGCCAGGAAATCGTTGCCACCGGCGAAGTGTTTATCAACAGCGTACTCGATGACCTGTATACCATTTTTAAATCACAGGCGCAGCAGAATAACATTAATTTCACGGTCAGCAAAGAAAACAACGACCGCAACCTGGTTATCATGACCGATGAGACCAAGCTGGTGCAAATCCTCACCAACCTGCTCAACAACGCCTTCAAATACACACACGAAGGTTCCATTACCCTCGGATACACCCTGAAAAAAGATAAGATCGGATTTTTTGTCACCGATACAGGAATTGGTATTGCCCCCGAAAATCACAAAATTATTTTCGACCGCTTCCGTCAGGCCGATTCAAGCTTTACGCGCACGTACGGCGGAACCGGGTTGGGTCTTTCCATTTCCAAATCTTTTGCCGAACTCCTTCATGGCAATATATGGGTGGAATCAACCTTGGGTAAGG
>CAYVBH010000213.1:0-6909 GCA_964449015.1 uncultured Bacteroidales bacterium | reverse complement strand
TGTCCTGTAGGTGTAGATATTCCCGGTTTTATCAAGTGTATTGAAGCAGGAGAATTTCTGCAGGCAGCTGCGGCAATTAAAAAGAATAATGTATTTCCTTCAGTTTGCGGGCGCGTTTGTCCCCAGGAAATACAATGCGAAGCCAGGTGTATTTATACCACCAAATTGAAAAAAGAACCAGTTGCTATAGGATACCTCGAAAGATTTGCGGCAGATTATGAAAATCAATCGGGACAGATTTCCGTTCCTGAAATTCTGCAAAGAAATCATATCAAGGTGGCGGTGATCGGGTCGGGTCCCGCTGGTTTGGCTGCTGCCGGTGACCTGGTTAAGTTTGGATATGAGGTAACTGTGTTTGAGGCACTTCATGAGTTTGGCGGGGTATTAAAATATGGTATTCCTGAATTCAGGTTACCCAATCAAATTATTGATCTGGAAATCAATAATCTGAAAAAGATGGGCGTCACATTCGTAAAAAACATGATCGCCGGAAGAACACTGACTTTTGACGACCTCAGACAGGACGGTTTCAGGGCTTTCTTTGTGGGAAGCGGGGCCGGACTGCCTAATTTCATGAATATTCCGGGTGAAAATTTCAACGGTGTTCTTTCATCAAATGAATATCTGACTCGTGTGAATCTGATGGGTGCTGCAAAAAAGGATCATGACACACCGGTATTCTTTGGTAAACATGTCGCCGTTATAGGTGGCGGGAATACGGCCATGGACTCGGTGCGAACGGCTAAAAGACTTGGCGCCGAGAAAGCCATGATCATCTACCGTCGTTCATTTAACGAAATGCCGGCGCGGAAAGAAGAAATCAGACATGCACAGGAAGAAGGAGTAGAGTTTCTTAACCTTCATAATCCTCTGGAATACTATGCTGATGAAAAAGGTCATGTGAACCGCATCAAACTGCAGCGTATGGAGTTGTCGGATCCTGATACATCGGGCCGAAGAAAGCCGGTACCCATACCCGGTTCGGAATTTATCATTGAAGCAGATCTTGTGATTGTGGCTATCGGGGTTTCTCCCAATCCGCTTATTCCCCAAAGCATGCCCGATCTGCGAGTCAGCAAATACGGAACCATTGAGGTCGACAACGAAAAGATGGAGTCAAATGTTAACGGTATGTTTGCCGGAGGAGACATAGTCAGAGGAGGTGCCACCGTAATTTTGGCTATGGGCGACGGACGCCGTGCAGCAAAGGGTATACACGATTATTTGTCCAATCATTAAAAGAGCGTAGTTACAAACTAAGCTCAGCGCATATAGGGCAGGCCGCGGCCTGTCCATCAATCTCCAACCAGATTGCATTCATCATCCTTGTTCAGCATATGGCGTTTATGTGTATATTTGTCATATGCATGCACCTGTTACTGATATTGCCGAAATCCAGAGAGCTTCAGCTTTAAGCAGAATTGTGTCTGTATTGGGTGAGCAGAAATCATGGCATGAGAAACTGCAGGATATAGGAGAAATCCTACCTAAGGCCTTTCAGTTTGTCGGTGAAGTTTCGGCCTGCATTATGTTTGAAAACCAGGCATATTGCTGCAACTCATACAGTGAAACCGCTCAGGCTTTCATTTATTCCTTTAAAACACCTGATGATTCAAAAGGAGAAATCAAACTCTTTTTTCCTACAGGCAAAGCCATCAAAGAAGATGGTCTTTCCCGCGATTCGGTAATTCAATTCATGACTGAAGCAGCCATGTTAATCAGCAATGCCAGCGCTGCCATCAAGCTCGCCAAATTGCATTATGACAACACGGAAAGGCTGAAAGAAATCAGGGGTATTAACCAGACTTCAAAAATTTTAAAAGAAAGTAAATCCATCAGCGAATCGCTGAAGATGATCTGTTCCATCCTGCCTGAAGCCTATCAGTATCCCGAGGATACTGTTGTGCGCATACGTTATGAAAATCTGACCTTCACCAGCAGGGATTTCAGAGAAACCAGTCATGTGCAACAACAGGAATTTGATACCCCCAACGGACACAAGGGAATTATTGAGGTATTCTATCTTAAGGATTTTCCTAAAGCCGACGAAGGTCCTTTCCTGAATGAAGAAAGAAATTTACTGATCAACCTGGCAGGACTTATCGCAGGATCAGCATCAAAGGATATTCTGAGCAACCTCCTTTATGAAAACAGAGAACGGTTAAAGGAGTTGCATGTGATCAATCATACATCGTATATCATTTCGCAGGGAAGACCCATTGATGAAACACTGCAAAAGATATGTTACATCATGCCCCGATCATGGCAGTATTCACGCTATACTGCCGTGAGGATTACTTATGAAGGCAGAACCTATGCTAGCAGGGAATTCAAGGAAAGCCCCTGGGTGATGCAGGAATCATTTGTAACCTTCGACAACAACCTGGGAGTGATTGAAGTCTTTTACCTCAAGGAATTTCCGCAGTCGTTTGAAGGTCCATTCCTGAAGGAAGAAAGACAGTTGATCATCAACTTGGGTAAACTGATCTCCGGGTATATCAACAGCTATAAGGGGAAGGAAATCTATTCAAAAACCGGGCTCGAGAAGGCCCAACCCTATAACTCAGGAGAATACCGGCAATCACTTGTGAAAAACAAGCGCCCCTTGCAATTGTTCTTTAACCAGCAGGCACTCGATAAGTACATTTACCTTGACATGATGAAGTACAAGGTGAAAGAGATACTCTTTGTTGCCACATTGTATGATGCATTTATTCTGGAGAACGAGGACAGTTTCTTTGAGCAGTTCATGGGAATCATTTATCAGTACAGCCTTTTTTCACTACCCAGGATAACCGGAGTAAGTACAGCTGAAGATGCGCTGGATGTGTTGGATACTGCCCGCTTTGACCTGGTTATTCTGATGGTTGGCATAGATCGTGAATCACCTGTTGCATTAAGTGAGCAGATCCGGCAAAAGAAACCATCCCTGCCCATTTACATGTTGCTGAACCAGAAAAGTAACATCTGTTATTTTGAAGAATTGATGCCCTCGCTCATCTCAATCAACAAGCTTTTTGTATGGAGCAGCAATTCACAGATCTTTTTTGCCATTGTCAAATCGATTGAAGATGAGGCAAACGTAGAAAACGACACAAGAATAGGTCTTGTGAGAATTATTCTCCTTGTGGAAGACTCTGCGCTCTACTATTCCAAGTACCTTCAGATGCTTTATTCCATAGTTTTCGGACAGGTGCAGCAAGTGTTGCCGGAGGTGGAAAAGAATGAACTCGATAAGATCTGCAAGATGCGGTCGAGACCCAAAATCTTGCATGCACGGAACTATGAGGACGCCACGCTCATATTCAATAAATACAAGGATTACATGCTGTGTGTAATCTCGGATGTGGAATTTGAGAGAGAGGGCATGCCTGATAAAACTGCCGGTGTGAAGTTTATCAAATACATCAAGTCACACATACTCAACCTCCCGATCATATTGCAGTCATCTGAGCTGAGTAATGAACAACTGGCCCGAAGTCTGAATGTAGGTTTCATCAACAAGAATTCCGACACCCTGCTGGCTGATCTGAAAAACTTTCTGACTTACTACCTGGGATTTGGTGATTTTGTATTCCGAAACCGTGAAGGGAAGCCAATAGCCGTGGCCAAATCACTCAGGGAATTTGAAGCATTGCTTTCGGTTATTCCCGATGAGACATTTTACCTGCATGCCGTTGAAAACCAGTATTCGCTCTGGCTCATGGCAAGGGGAGAGATTGAACTGGCCAGAATCATCAATCCCATGCGGATTGGAGATATCAAGGACATCAAGGAGTCGCGTCGCTTATTTATTGAAACACTCCGGAAATACCGTGAAGAAAAGAAGAAGGGCAAGGTGCTCAGTTTTGATGAGACCGCCACAATGGACGAGAAGAACATTGTATCTTTTGCCAGCGGATCATTTGGGGGAAAGGGAAGAGGTCTTGCTTTTATCAATGCATTGGTTTACAATATTGACTTCGGACCAATCTGTAATGAAATAAACATCAAAACACCCATCACCGCTATAATCGGCACGGATGAATTTGAGTACTTCATTGAAATAAACAGCCTTCATGAGCTGGTAATCAGACCTGAAGCTACCTACAAGGAAATACGGCAGGCTTTCGTGAGTGCAAAATTATCACAGAACCTGGTGAAAAAGCTTGAGTTTTTCGTTGACCAAATTGAAAAACCAATTGCCGTCAGGTCATCAAGTCTTTCTGAAGACTCCCTGACGCAGCCGTTTGCCGGAGTGTTCGATACCTATATTATTCCAAACAACAGGAGTGAGAAAAAGAATGTTCTCGATAACCTGATGATGGCGGTTAAACTGGTCTTTGCTTCTGTTTATTCAGATAACTCAAAAACCTATTTCCAGGCAATCCATCACCGTGTGGAAGATGAACGTATGGCAGTTGTGTTGCAGGAACTGGTTGGCGACCAATATGGGGATTATTACTACCCGCATATCAGCGGTACAGCCCAATCCTATAATTACTATCCGGTAGCCCACATGAAACCCGAAGAAGGTTTTGCTGTAGCTGCTGTTGGCCTGGGTTCCTATGTTGTTGAAGGATGGCGTTCATACAGGTTCTCTCCCCGGTATCCGAAGATCGAAATGTATACCAATAAAGATCTGTTGAATAGTTCGCAACGGAAGTTCTATGCCCTGAATACGATGAAAGGGGAGGTGGATTATGTTACTGACGGAGAACTGGCCTCGCTTGAACTTCTTGATATTGAGGTTGCTGAAAAGCATGGGACGCTGGCACATTGTGCTTCGGTTTATAATTCAGACAATGACCTCATTGAACCAGGAATATCACAAGCAGGACCAAGGGTAATTGATTTCGGAAATATCCTCAAGTTTCATTACATTCCGCTTGCTGAAACCATTGACATGATGCTGGGCACCATTGAAGATGCATTGGGATCACCGGTTGAGATAGAATATGCAGTTGATTTGAACAGGAGAGAGAACGGTCTGCCCTCATTCTATTTGCTTCAAATCAAACCACTGGTAGGTAATCAATTGAGTGTCAATATCGATTTTGGAAAAATAGATAGGAACAGCATGCTCCTTTACACAGAGTCGAGCCTGGGCAATGGCGAAATCAATCACATTCAAGATATTGTGTTTGTGGATATTGAGAAGTTCGATAAGCTGAAAACTCACGATATTGCCGGTGAAGTTGAGTTAATAAACAGTTACATGAACAAGCACAACCGTGAGTATATCCTGATCGGGCCAGGCCGCTGGGGAACACGTGATCCCTTCCTGGGTATTCCGGTGGTATGGTCTCAGATATCAAAGGCCAGGGTAATTGTGGAAGTAAGCCTTGCTAATTTTCCGCTTGATTCGTCATTGGGTTCGCACTTTTTCCATAATGTCACTTCAATGAATATTGGTTACTTTTCGGTTCTCGACACTTCTATGACCGATTTTATTAACTGGGAGTTATTACAGGAAAGCGAAACCATGCAACAAACAAAATACTTGAAACACATCAGGTTTACGCAGCCATTGAAGGTACTTATGAATGGAAAGCAAAAGAAATCGGTGATTGTTTTCAATCATTAATATCTGGATACTTATGATCAGGTTGGGGATATACGATGAAATGAAGATTACGCTGGAAGGCATTTGT
This sequence comes from uncultured Bacteroidales bacterium, assembly GCA_964449015.1. GTDB lineage: Bacteria > Bacteroidota > Bacteroidia > Bacteroidales > UBA10428 > UBA5072. Next base: position 1,276 of record CAYVBH010000213.1, on the reverse strand, counting down.
GAACTTTTCAATGCCACAAATGAAATGGAGATCATTCTTAAAACCCACCTTCCTGAAGAACTAATGGAAGGATTAAAACATGAACCTGTTCACATCCTGATCATCAACGTACATAACTTTGATTCACAATTTTCCGGTTTGATGCTTCAGGTATCCTTGTCATTCCCGAAGACCAGGGTGCTGATCATTTCGGCCAGCAATGATGAAGAATTCGTAATGAAATCAATTAAGGCAGGTGCCAAGGGCTTTCTCTCCAGGGATACTTCACGCAGCGACCTGCTGCAGGCTGTGCTTACCGTCAGGAACGGACATGAATACTTCAGCAATTCCATAACCCTGTTGCTGTTGAACAAATACATCCGGAAAATCAAGAGTGATGATGACCGGCTTGATATCAAAAGCTTAAGTACCAGGGAAATTGAGATTATGAAAATGTGGGGGAACAGCTATACGAACAAGGAAATAGCAGACAAGCTTTTCATCAGCGTGAGAACCGTTGAAACACACAAGAACCATATCATGCAGAAGCTCAACCTTAAAACTTCCGTAGATATGGTGAAGTTTGCCATTCGGAATAATATCATCGACTTATAGGGCGTTAGCCATTAGCTAATAGCCAACAGTCAACAGCCGTATTAAGTAAAACACGTAATCTCATACGTATATCTCGGCATTCACAGCCATTCCAATACCATTTATATCAATAGTTTATAGTTTTGTAACCAAGTAGCCATTAGCCGTTAGCCATTAGCTAAAAGCCAACAGCTACTAACCAAAAGCGATTTCTAAATATAAAACCTCTGTAATATGGCCGACTTACTTGATGTAAAAGTGAATGATTTCATGGCTAAGGTGATAGCCAGGAACCCCGGTGAAACCGAGTTTCATCAGGCAGTGAAAGAAGTGGTGGAATCTCTGATGCCTGTTATTGAAGAGAACCCCAGGTTTAAACATGGAAAAATCCTGGAACGGATTACCGAACCTGAGCGCATCATTTTGTTCCGCGTACCCTGGATTGATGATAAAGGTGAAATTCAGATCAACAAAGGATACCGGATTGAAATGAACAGTGCAATCGGCCCTTATAAAGGCGGTATTCGTTTTCATCCCACGGTGAATCTGGGTATCCTGAAATTTCTTGCTTTCGAGCAGGTATTTAAAAACAGCCTCACTACGTTGCCCATGGGTGGCGGAAAAGGAGGCTCCGATTTCGACCCCAAAGGTAAATCAGACAATGAAGTAATGCGTTTCTGCCAGAGTTTCATGACTGAATTGT
>CAYVBH010000212.1:0-6932 GCA_964449015.1 uncultured Bacteroidales bacterium | reverse complement strand
TCCTTATACGACTTGAAACGAATATTTCTTAAAGGTTCCAGGCTCGAGACAACAGTTTCAGGTATTGTTTTCGCCAGATTTTCAAGCACGCTGTCGGTGAGGTTATACTGTTTCAGCTTGAGCAGATCGGCTACTTTGTCTCCAATCAGAATGCCTCCCCGGTGCGCGCTGTCCAGGTAAACACCCCCATCGGGCACAATCTTCTGGTAAATCTCAGTTGCCTGTCGCTCTTTCTCAGGATCAATGCCATAAACCATAACACCGGCATTTGCCCAGGGAGTACCGGCCATAGCCACGAGCTTGGTTCTTTGAACCCATCCCGAAACGGTTTCAAGAGAACTGAAGGTTTTGATGATCGCGTCCTTATTTTCAACAGTCACGCCGATTTCCTCATTCCGCAGGTAGTTTTCATTGTGAATCTGCACATGTGACACCTCATTGTATACGGCATCGTGAAGACGTTGCTTGGTCCAGCCTTCCATAATTCCAACAAGCATTACTCCCGCAATAATACCGATGGTAACAGCTATTATAACTACGAGGCTTCTCTTCTTGTTACGCCATATGTTTTTCCAAGCAATTGACCAGATCATAAGCTTGATTTTTTAAGCTCTCAGTGCTTCAATTTCTTTCAAAGTGCCGATCTTTCTTAAGGGATACAGGGTGGCCAGCACAACCATGAGGGCAACTACTACAGCCTGCCAGTAAAAATAGGGGCCAAACCATGCTGTGGGCATCACGGCATCCCATCCCCAGTCTTCCAGGGTATTGCCCAAATCCCCTTTCAGCACAACCGGGTAATAGTAAAAATACAGGATAAGGGGCATACTGGCCAATAGACCGCTCAACAGTCCAATACCTCCCAGCAGCAGCATTTCGATGGTCACAATCCGCTTCAGTTTGCTTTTTTGCATGCCAATGGATACCAGAACACCGAACTCCCTTTTACGTTCGGAAACCATCATCAATACTGTACCGAATATGCCAAAGAAAATGATGAAGTACAATATCCCGAGCATGGCCATCCCGGTTTGGCTGTCGCCCTGTATTTGCTGGTAAAGCACGGGATTCAGCTCATACCAGGTTTTGGATGTGGTGTTTTTATCAATTAGAAGTGAATTGATCAGGGCTTTTGTTTTTTTCAGGGTTCGTTCCGATTTGCTGGTCAGGTTTACTACGAGTGAAGTGATGCGGTCACCGGTGTCAAAAAGTTGCTGAGCCGCAGGGATAGTCATGATGATCAATTTGTTGTCCATCTCCGGAGAAGGCATTTTGATGATTCCCCGAACCGGAAACAATCCGGTTGCAGTAGACCCGTGGTATCCCTGTCCCATTAGGATAACGGAATCACCTATAGCGACCTTGAGATAACCTGCAAGCCTTTCTGATACGAGTATGCCATCATCACCGGCAGCCAAGTAATCATTTGTGACGCCAATATGTTTCAGAATTCCGGGCAGGTAATGTTCTGTTTCCTGGTCAGATAGGCCCATTTCAAGGGCAATTCGGGCTGCGGAAGAATACGACCTGCCACCGGCCTCTTTCAGTTTGGCAACAATTTTTCCGGGCAACCGGCCTTCAGCTTCTATTTGTTTGAGGGCTTCATCAGTAATCCGGTATTTCACCAGTTTACTTTCGGGGTTTGAAAATGCTTTTTCCTTTTCCGGATCAATGGCAACAACAACCACTCCTTTGGTTTGTATTCCACTCGATGCGAGGGCAAAAGATTCAAGGTGCGGGGTCACGGAAACCACACGATCCACCTTTGAGATCGCACCAACCAGCGAGTCGTTGTATTCAAATGAATAATCCACCAGCGGATTATCCTGGTATTTTTCGTGTTGTACCTGGATGTACCCTGTGAAAGATTCAATGAAGTTGATGATCATGTGATCATACGAGCCCAGCTGGTATGATCTCATGACAACGGCAAAGAACACGGCGAAGAAAACCGACGCTGAAGTAATGAGGGTTCTGCGCCTGTTTCTCCACAGGTTTCTCCAGGCTATTTTCAGTTCGTCTTTCACGGTTAAAACCGGTTAGCAATTTATCGCGCCCTTTTCATCTGTTGCTGAGAAAAGAAGCTTTCCTGAACAGGTTCATTGAACTTAATCTCCAGAATACTGACAATGGTTTTGTTATCCGGTTCCTCTTCAGGCACCATCTCAATTTTTGAGGTAATGGTCCTGCCATCCATAATTTTGATCTCCGATCCAGTTTCTGTTCGCACCAGGTAGCCGTCTTCATCATATAACTCGGCCTTCATCACCAGAAATTCCTTTTTGTCGATCCATCGGATCTGCTTTCCCCATACAATGGAAGCCTCTTCTTTGGCAGTCATCAGGATCTTGTAACAGAGCCGGCCTCCAATGGCTTCTTCGCCCATGATTTTATGGGTATAGTCATTCACCACAGAGGATTCTTTCAGGATATCGTCATTGGTATAATCCGATCCCATCCAGCCCTGCGACATCATTGAGGGAGGCAGTTTGATCAGCCGGCTGATCGAAGGATTCCAGCTCCACATTTCCGATCCCCTTTTCAGGAAACTCTGACCGGCTTCCTTGGCCGGAGCGGTAATCAGGGTAAGGGCATAATCCCTGCCCAGGGTCCAGTTCTTGAATTCAATGGTTCTTTTCCATCCGGGCCGGATGATCGTCATCGACATGATGCTGTAACTGCTTTTTTCACCGTTGAATTTCTCATCGGCCCTTCGGACGATATCGGTGGCGGAGGGTGTTTGGGCAACAATGATTTCAGAAATCAATAAAGTTGAAAGAAGCGCCATTGTTGCAGTGAATGGGAGTTTCATGACATGACTTTTATAATATTCCAATGAGCCTATTGAGTTGCTTTTAAATGAACGGTTTGCAAAAGTTAGCCCATTTGAGCAACAAGTACAAGATTTCTGTGGATTTTTTGAGAGAACCTGATCAGGCCTGCAGGATGACAGCGTTCTCAATTATTCAAACCGGGGGTTTCTGTATAGGGTTACATATACCTGTATGCAGCGGAATTCCTTTTCCGGGATCCATTCATTTTTCAGTTCATCAATTTCTTCATCGGTGAACATGTTAAAAATATTCGAATAGAAAACATACGGGTTGAGCTGCAGGTCGGCGCGCCGGAATGTGCGTTCATCATTATTCACAAGGATGAATTGATTCGGGGTAATATTGGGTACTTCTGAACCGATGTTTTCAAAGGGTATTTTCTTTTCATCGATATATTCAATCATGCCGGCCCGCAGGTGATGGTATGGAATGTGGGCCAGTGTGGCATCCCACCCGTTGGCAATTTTACCGGGGTAAACCCAGAAGTTGCCACTGATGAGGCCAACAAATACCAGGGGTATGAGTACTTTACGAATTCGGCTGTTCAGGGGAGCGGCAAAGAGGATATAAGCACTCAGCATGGCCAGTATATAGTAGAGGGGCAACAGGTATCTGTGGTTGTTGAGCATTTTATAAAAGAGCATGGTAGGGGCATTTACTAACAGCATGACAGTCAGCAAGAAGGACAACTGCTTCAGGGTAGTGTCTGACTTCAGTTTGCCTTTGATGATTAAAAAAACGGCCATAAAAACAGGAATCCAAAGGAACAACTTTCCCAGGTCGGCCAGTCGCCAGGCATAAATGATCATATTTCTGAAAAACCCTTTTGCATCAACAGTTTCGTAGCAGCCCATCCAGGGAGATTCGGGATGATGAAGAATCCAGCCTGTGCTGTAGTAATGGAATATCATCCAGGCTCCAAACAAAACCAGTGCAGGCAGATAGGGCAGGGCAATGCGAACCGGATTGCGGTTTCTGTTACCGAAATTCAGGAACAAATCGAAGATTCCAATGGTCAAAGCCAGCTGTAAACCTCTCATGTGCGAAAACAGAAGGCCTGTTATGGCCAATGCCAGCAGTATTTTTTTATGATGTATTACAGCATGAAGTGCCAGTAACATAAAGAAGAGCATCACCAGGTCGGTGGAGAACAGGATGGTTTGTGAAAGAAAAGTGGTATCGGCGAAAACAAGCAACATGGCGGCAACAACAAACCGGCCATTAAAGAAGTAGTCGACCAGGTTCCGGGTGAGCCAGATGATCCCCAGGGTGAAAGGCAGCATAAGCAGATGGGCAGAAAACAGGCTTTTACCTGCAATCTTCCATACCAGTGCAAGCAGGTATCCAAGGGTTGGCGGATATCCTGCGTCGAGTTCCGAAGGTAAAACAAGGCTGAAATGATGATCGGGCAACCAGAAGCCCAGTTTTGAGAAGAGCAGGTCTTTGTCAGAAAAGAAAGGCAGACTGTAGGTAATGACAAACAGCAGAATAAAAAAGGCAAAGAAGGGAAGGACTTGAGGCCAGGGTTTATTGGGTGAGGCGGTCATGGTAGAATGAATGTGAGGCTGTATAAAAAGTCTATTTTGAAGGCGTAGTTGCAACCGACCGAAGGGAGCTCAGCGAAGCTAAACTACGCCTAGCGCATTGTGTTGAACATCAATCTTGAGCGCTGAGCGTAGTCTCCTGACTACGCTCCTTTTTCACAGCCTCAAAGGGCATTTCCTACTCTTTCAATGCATTGGCACCACCCACAATTTCCAGGATCTCGTTGGTGATGGTTGCCTGGCGAGCTTTGTTGTAATTCAGCTCAAGCTCGCGGATCAGTTCTGTGGCGTTATCGGTGGCTTTGTGCATGGCAGTCATTCTGGCTCCGTGCTCAGCTGCGTTTGATTCAAGCAGGGCCCTGAAAAACTGAACCCTGAGCGTGTAAGGGATCATCTCATCGAGAATGGCCTTATCGGAAGGCTCGAGAATGTAATCGGCATGTGATTCGTATTTGTCTTCCGATTTGGCAGCAGGTTGCACGGGCAGAAAGAATTCGTCGGTAATTTCCTGCATGGCAGCATTTTTGAACTGGTTGTATACCAGTTTGATGGTACTGTATTTCGACTGAAGAAAATCCTGAATCATCTGGTTCGACAGCTGGGTAGCCCCTTCAAAACTGAGTTTATCAAACAATTCATGGTGGGAAGCGGTTATTTTATAACCTCTTGATTTCAGCTGATCAGCACCCTTTTTGCCAACGGCAATGATATCCAATTTACCGTTCCTGTATGCCTCATGATATTGTTCGTTGATAATTTGTATGGCCCTTTTGGCGATATTCGAATTAAAGGCGCCACAAAGGCCCCTGTTTGAGGTGATCACTACGAGCAACACCCTTCCGGAATTGTCGGCCCGGGTATACACATTGTCTTCTCCTTCTTCCACTCCGCTGCTGACACGCCGCAACACATCATGAAGCTTGATGAAGAATGGCCTGAGCTGCAGGATGGCATCTTGTGCCCTTCTCAATTTGGCAGCCGACACCATTTTCATGGCGCTGGTAATCTGCCGCGTTGATTTTACCGAGTTCAGGCGTATTCTTATTTCTTTCAGATTGGCCATAATGTTTAACTAATGCTGGTCCTCGGTACCTTATAATCTTTCAGCCACTTCTTTGGCAATATCGGTAAGACCCTTTTCGATTTCTTCGTTCAGTTTACCCTCTTTCAAAGTATTCAGTATGTTTTTGTGCTTGAGTTCAAGGAGGTTCAGAAATTCTTCCTCAAATTCCTTTATCTTTTCAACCGGCACATTGGAAAGCAGGCCGCGGGTTCCGCAGTAAATAATGGCAATCTGTTTTTCCACGGTCATGGGACTGTGCAGGGGTTGTTTCAGAATCTCCACGTTCTTGGCACCCTTGTCAAGAACTGCCAGTGTAGCAGCATCGAGGTCGGAACCGAACTTCGAGAAAGCTTCCAGTTCACGGAACTGGGCCTGGTCGAGTTTCAATGTACCGGCCACACGTTTCATTGATTTGATTTGTGCCGAACCACCCACACGGGAAACCGAAATACCCACGTTGATGGCGGGGCGGATACCCGAGTTGAAAAGGTTTGTTTCCAGGAAGATCTGTCCGTCGGTGATGGAGATCACGTTGGTAGGGATGTATGCAGATACGTCACCTGCCTGGGTTTCTATAATGGGCAGCGCGGTGAGAGATCCTCCTCCTTTAACAATAGGTTTGAGAGTTTCGGGGAGGTCGTTCATTTGTGCGGCTATTTCATCGTTGTTGATGACCTTGGCGGCGCGCTCGAGCAAACGAGAGTGCAGGTAAAAAACGTCGCCCGGATAGGCTTCACGTCCCGGGGGACGGCGAAGCAGCAGTGAAACTTCACGATACGAAACGGCCTGTTTCGAAAGATCGTCATAAACGATCAGGGCAGCACGACCGGTATCGCGGAAATATTCACCAATGGCACAGCCGGCAAACGGGGCATAAAACTGCAATGCGGCAGGATCCGAAGCGGTAGCCGAAACGATAATGGTATAGGGCATGGCGCCGTATGATTCCAATGTTTTGGCAATGTTGGCTACAGTAGATCCTTTCTGTCCGATCGCCACATAAATACAATAAACGGGTTCGCCTTTATCGTAAAATTCTTTCTGGTTGATTATGGTATCCAGCGCAATGGATGATTTGCCGGTCTGGCGGTCACCGATGATCAGCTCGCGTTGTCCGCGTCCGATGGGGATCATGGCATCAATGGCCTTGATACCGGTTTGAAGCGGTTCATTAACGGGGCGGCGGTAGATCACACCGGGTGCTTTGCGCTCAAAGGGCATTTCAACAGTCTGGCCGACAATCGGGCCTTTCCCGTCAATCGGCTCACCCAGCGTATTGATGATGCGGCCGAGCATACCTTCACTCACGTTGATGGAGGCAATTCTGCCGGTGCGTTTCACCGTATCTCCTTCCTTGATCTTATCAGATGAACCCAGAAGAACTGCTCCCACATTGTCCTCCTCAAGATTCAACACAATACCGCGAATTCCGTCACCGAATTCAATCAACTCATTTGAACAAACGTTTGACATGCCATAAATTCTGGCAAT
>CAYVBH010000211.1:0-7082 GCA_964449015.1 uncultured Bacteroidales bacterium | reverse complement strand
GAACTCAGTGTCCATTGCCTGCTCTGTAATCATCACTGTAAAATTAAAAATTCCGTATTCGGATTTTGCGGTGTAAGGGAAAACAGGGGCGGTGAATTATTTACCCATGCATATGGTGAAGCAGTTGCAGCCAATATTGATCCTGTTGAAAAAAAACCTCTCTATCATTTTCTTCCGGGAACAAGAACATTTTCTATTGCTGCGCAGGGATGCAATTTTCATTGTGGTTTTTGTCAGAACTGGCAGATATCTCAGGCTTCAATTCAGAAGAATGCCGGTTTGAGTAAGATAAAATTATTACCCGGAGACATTGTTGATAATGCCATTAAACAACATTGCAGAAGTATTTCATACACCTACACCGAACCTACAATATTTTTTGAATATGTTCTTGATACGGCGAGACTCGCAAAAGAAAAAAATTTGTACAATATCATGGTAACCAACGGTTATATGACTCTTGAGGCGCTCAGGATGGTAGCGCCATATATTGATGCCTGCAATGTGGATCTCAAATCATTCAATGATGATTTCTATACAAATACCTGCCACGGTCACCTGAAACCGGTCCTCAATTCCATAAGGGAAATGAAGACCCTGGGAATATGGATAGAAATAACCACGCTGATTATTCCTGATCAGAATGATACCGAAAAAGAACTCACGGCAATAGCCGATTTTATTGCCGGCCTGGATACTAATATCCCATGGCACATCTCAAGGTTTCATCCTGATTATAACTTTATGACCATCAACTCCACTCCTCTTGATACGCTGGGTACTGCCCATGATATTGGTAAACAGGCAGGCCTGAAATATGTCTACAAAGGAAATGTGCTTGGTGATGTTACAGAAACATTATGTCCGGGATGTGGCGAAACGCTTATACGCAGAAACGGCTTTTTCGTGGATATGAACCGCATTCAACAATCATCATGTCCGGCGTGCGGACAATCGGTCGCCGGAGTATTTTAAAAGCGACGCTTGACCCAACGTACTAAATTTATTTTGCAAAAAGTTTTCTTATTTCTACAAGACCATGGGAAGGAGAGTAAAGCTGTGATTAAGCAAACTCTTGACATGTCTGATTTGTAGTGTATTGTAATACAAAAAGGAGGTATTCATTATGAGAACAGTTCTTTCTGTGAGTTTGCCCGAAAATCTGGTAAAAGATCTGAATGACTTTGCCTGTGAAACGGGTCGTAATAAAAGCGATATTGTGAAAGAATCAATTGGACGATATATCTGGGAGGCCAAACTTCGTAAAGCCCAGGACATATTTTATTTAAAGGCCAAGGCAAAAGGCATAGTTACCGAAGAAGACATGTTGAGAGAAATCTCTTGAAAGTAATCCTGGATACAAATGTTCTGCTTTCCGCATTTCTTACCGAAGGCATTTGCGCCCGCATATTGAGAAGAGCGCGCCAGAAGGGTTTTTCGTTCATTCTCTGTGAACCGGTTTTACTTGAAATAAAACGGCTTTTGAAAGACAAGTTCTCCCTTACATCCAGGGAAATTAAACTCTTTGTATCAACTCTTACAGAAGCTGCGGATGAGATATATCAACCCAAGGGCAGTCTTGAGGGTGTATGTCGTGACCCGGATGACGATATCATCCTTGTTTGTGTTGCAGAAACAGGAAGCGATTACCTTGTGACCGGAGATAAAGACCTGCTGGTTCTTAAGAAATATCAAGGCGCAAAAATCATAAATCCGCGTGACTTTGAACTGCTCTTCATTGATTAAAACCGCAGACATAACCGTTCCGGGCATCTATTTCAGAATCGTTACAAATCCATCCCGTGAAAAGGAGAGCGTTGGTTCAAAAACAACTTTCTTTAAAAGATATAACTGAAAGTTGACAACTGAACCAACGATACCTTTTATATCCGGTCAAATCCTAAGCCGGGCTTTTTGATTCACTGAAACGGAGCTTACCTTCTCCCGGAACTCTTTTAGTATTCAGCAAACGGGAGGCGTCATCAGAAACGGCGGGGGGGTAAATCATGTATTCTTATCAAGCTTCCGTTCTGAAAAATACCATCCAATATTTCTTCATATATTGTCATTGCTTTTTAGCTTCATGTCAGCTAAACTTGCCGGGTATTATAAGTTGATGTTGCTGAAAAAGATGGAGCAATAAAGGTAACAAAAGACAATAAGCTGATAGCAAATATAGCGGAAGATGAGCTGGCATTTATCAGGACCATGCGTTTCTGCGGCGAAGATTACAAACACAGGATATATAGCCGCCACAGTCAGAGCGCAGCGTATGATGGAAGAAAAGCGTATGGAAACAAAGAAAAACTGACAGCTCAAAAAGACCTGGAAACACTCTCCTTAAAAGCTATCGAATAAAAGCCTGATTCAGATCAGACAAAACTGGAAACGGGTTTTATATCTCTAGATAATATATAGGTTACTTGGAAACTCTATGATCCAGTAAATCATGATTACGGCAAGTAACCTAAAATAATAAATCAGAATTACTCAAATAAAATAAGTCTTAACTGAAGAATCATCTTTCTGTATATCATTCAAAATGTGAAGATATCCAGAACTAGTGATTCATTTGTTAGGCCAGTGACGGTACATTAAAGGGTTATTTTTCTAATTGGATGTTCAACAAGGTTTAATGTATGTTCATTTATTAATAAGGAGGCAACAATGCATAAAATCGATTGGGCAAAAAAAAATATTCTTTTTGTTGCCAATGGTATACCAGAACAAGTGGACACATTGGATCCTGTGGAACTACGGCCGAAGATAGAGCCCTGGCTAACTGCCCTTTTTCAGAGCGAACATCTTTCTCTATTAACGGGGGCGGGTATTTCCTATGCTATACATGAGATGTCAACAGGAAATACACCTGTTGGAATGAATAATCATGATTTCAAGGTTTTTTCTGCTGAAATTGAAAAACAGGCAATTGTATCTGCGAAATGTGCTGGTAGAGGTAGTCCAAATTTTGAGGATCGGATTCGTGTTGCTAATGAAATTGCTTATGGTATCCGCCATCTCACTTCTGTCTCTTTCAGGGAAGGAACAGCAACTGTAAAAGAGCTTGAAGCAGACATAAATCGTGTAATCAGTGAGTTTATAAAAAGTGTGCTATATACAGAAAATGAAATTATTGAGTCCTCGAATTCTGATACAGCAATTGAATATCTTACTAGCTTTCTTGTAAGCTTTGCCAGTCGCTCTGCAACTCGTGAACGTCTTAATATATTTACAACAAACTATGACCGATTCATTGAATTCGCATCTGACATTGCAGGGATAAGACTTCTTGATCGTTTTGTAGGAACACTTAGCCCCATTTTTCGTTCCTCCAAGCTTGAAGTTGATATGCATTATAATCCGCCTGGTATACGTGGTGAACCTCGCTATCTCGAAGGTGTCGTTCATATTACAAAACTTCACGGCTCCCTTGACTGGATTTATAACAATGGTTATGTAAGGCGAATAGCACTTCCTTTCGGTGTAAAATCCATAGAAAAATATTTACCAAAAACTCATGAAGAAAAATGGTCCACTGTGATGATATACCCCAATGCTGCTAAAGATCGTGAAACAGCTGAATACCCCTATGTAGATCTTTTTCGTGATTTTGCAGCAGGCATTTGCCGTCCTAATTCAACTCTTATCGTATACGGGTATAGTTTTGGCGATGAGCATATAAACCGTGTTATAAAAGATATGTTAACAATACCATCAACACATTTAGTTATAATATCAAAGAATGATGATGGTAAACGAGTCAGTTCTTTTGCTGAAAAGATTCGACCTGCACAATTAACAATTTTATTGGGTAGTCATTTCGGCGATTTAAAGATTCTTGTGGACAACTACCTACCTAAACCTGCAATTGATAAAGCATCAATTCGGATGGCAGATTTACTTAAAGCGAGAGGCATAAAAGTTAAAGACCCCGAAGACAATGAGAAAAAAGGTGAAGGAGGAGTGTAATGACTTTTTCACCAATAGAGCATACTGCAAGTTTACGAATTGGTTCGGTTGAATTCGTCTCACCGGATGAAATAAAAATTTGTCTGGATATTGAATCTCCTGATGGCGTTTCTGCAAATGCGGGCATCCCAAGAGTATTTCCTCGTATAAATAGCTATGTACTTATTGCTGCTGAAGCCGGTTATATTGTTGCTCAGATCGAGTGGATAGCTATTGAGAAAACACCATTCCCTAAACGTAAAGGTTTTCAAGACTATGGACTTATAGATTTGCCCTATCCTACAAGAAAAATGCGTGCCAACCCCCTTGGGTTATTAAAAGCAACAGCCAATGATAGATTTGAATTTCAAAGAGGAATACAATCATTCCCAAGCATCGGAGAGCCTGTTCTGATACCAACAGATACTCAATTGAAAGCTATAATTGAATCAGGCGCAAACAGGCGAATAAAAATTGGTACAAGCCCAGTTGCCGCTAATGCAGAAGTGAAGGTTGATCCCGACCGACTATTTGGTAGGCACCTTGCAGTACTCGGAAATACTGGTAGTGGGAAATCATGTTCTGTAGCAGGTTTGATTCAATGGTCACTCACTGCAGCAGGAAAAAACAAATGCCCCCCAAATGCCCGGTTTATTATCATCGATCCGAACGGCGAGTATTCAAGAGTCTTTTGTACTGAAAAGTCAAAACACAAAGCGAGAATATTTAAGGTTGATGGTCAGTCACTGAAAGTACCTTTATGGTTTTGGAATAGTTCTGAGTGGTCTGGTATTACCCAAGCGAGTTCAAGAGCGCAACGACCACTTTTGCAGACAGCACTTAGGAATCGTCGAAACATGATTGATGTAGGTACAGCAAGTAGTGAGAAATTGTCAGCAGCCCAATATTTACGTGGTGCTTATTCTGCAATAAAATATGAAATTGATAATGGCTCACCTTACGCATCAAGCCGGGATGGGAGATACTGGAATTTTCTTGAGCTCCTTTCATCTTTTTCTGAATCCCTCACGTCTTTTACTATAGATGGAAATGACTTTCTTGTTGAGCTTACCCAATTGGTAACAGATATCAAGAATATACGCTGCAAGAATGAGCGAAATTTTAACAAACCGTTAACAGTTCAAGATACTAATGAATTGTTGTCAAAGTTAAATAATGCAATTACTGCTTTGGGTTGCACTCCAGAATGTAATCTGCCTTTACATGAAGATATTCCAATTCCATTCAAGACAAGTGAATTCATAGCAGATCTAAATTTTCATGCAACTAATAGTGGTAACCGGCAATGGGTTGACACGCTAATAACTCGAATCAGTACACTTCTTGCAAATCCGCAGCTGATTAATATTCTTGAAGATAACGCAATTACACTTAAACAATGGCTTACCGATTATATAGGCGATATTTCTATTCAAAAAGAAAATGTTGTAATTATTGACCTGTCGCTTGTTCCTGCTGAAATTATCCATATTGTTGCTGCTGTAATTTCCCGCATTATCTTCGAAGCCCTGCAGCGCTATCATAGACTTAAGCGGATGTCTCTTCCTACAGTACTGGTAATGGAAGAAGCACACACTTTCATCAAACGGTACAAAGAGGATACAGAAAATCACGATGCTGCCTATATTTGCTGTCAAATATTCGAGAAAATCGCAAGAGAAGGCCGAAAATTCGGATTAGGACTTGTTCTCTCTTCTCAACGCCCATCTGAGCTTTCGCCTACCGTTTTATCGCAATGCAATACATTCCTTCTGCATCGTATAAGCAACGATAAAGACCAGGAGCTTATTTCCCGTCTCGTTCCGGATAATCTTCGCGGGTTACTCCGTGAGCTTCCCTCATTACCATCGCAAAATGCAATACTGCTCGGTTGGGCGTCGGAGCTTCCGATAATGGTCCGCATGAATGACCTTTCTGAACATGAAAGGCCACATTCTGATGATCCTGATTTTTGGGACGTTTGGACTGGAAAAGATAAAGATGAAAAACCTGTGGAAAGAACAGTAGATTGGCAAAAGATTGCTGATGATTGGCAAGGAAAAATCATTAAGAATAATAAACCTAACAATAAAATCGAGCCGGATGGCAAGGGCTGATACTTACACCTCGTGTCATATATGAAGCGGGATGCTCTTTAGAAATTTAGTTGCCAACATAGACATCTGCGGTTGTTTTCTGATACCTGATTTCTCTTCAGAAACTAACTGAAAATCTTTATAATATTTTTAACAAAATACATGATCCACCCCATAAACATAATATTTTAGAAAAGCTATAGTACATCCTTAAATTATAGAATGGAGGCACCCGGATGACTGAAAATACTATCAACATATTGCTGGCAGGGGAAGCCGGTCAGGGGCTTCAGACTGTTGGTCCTATTCTGGCTAAAAGCCTTGTCCGGAGCGGCTATTCAGTGCATGTCACACAGACCTATGAATCAAGGGTGAGAGGGGGGCATAATGTCTTTGTTATACGAACAGGTACAGGGAAAATAGCGTCTCCATGTGATGGGATAGACATCCTGGTATGTCTTAATGAAGAAAGTTTTAAAATCCACCGGAATCAACTAACAGACGATGCCGTTGTGATCTGTGACGAAGACTGGGAAATTGAATTTGACAGACAAATCATCGTCCCTTCCAAATTGCCCGGAGAAAAAGTAACAAGAAACAGCGCGGCGATAGGGATAGTTGCCGGACTGATTGGTGTTGATAAAAATACCCTGATGAGTGTGTTTAAAGAATCGATGGACAGTGGGAAGGCAAAGGAAAATATTATTACAATTGAGGCAGCATTACTGTGGCTTGATGAGAACAAGATCGATTTTAAACCGTTGCCTGAAGTTATGAGGCCAGTAAAAAAATGGATGTTGACAGGTCATGAGGCAATCGCCTTAGGAGCAATTTCAGCAGGGATTAAGTTCTGTTCATTCTACCCCATGAGTCCCGCCACATCCATAGCCCAGACCCTTATCGATTATTCAGGACAGATGGGCCTGGTAGTGGAGCAGGTGGAAGACGAAATCGCCGCTATAAACATGGCCATGGGGGCTTCGTATGCAGGGGCACCTGCCATTGTTCCGACATCGGGCGGGGGATTTGCCCTGATGA
>CAYVBH010000210.1:0-7105 GCA_964449015.1 uncultured Bacteroidales bacterium | reverse complement strand
GTTACTGTTTACAGGGGAATTATGGGTTATGGTAAAAGCAGCAGCCACATCAGCACTTCGCGTTACTGGGAACTTACCGAAAAGCTTCCCCTGATGATTGAAATGGTGGATACCACGGAAATGCTGGAGCATTTTTACAGGCTGATAGAACCTGACCTTCTGAAAATGAGGAAAGGATGCCTGGTAACCATTGAACCTGTGCGGTTGTTGCTTCAGCGGACCGGCTTATCGGGCAATACCGATTTATGATCCGGCAACGAACCCCGCACAGTATGTAGCTATGTTTTCGCCATCCACGGCTGATGAAACTATCCCCCCGGCATAACCGGCGCCTTCCCCGGCAGTGAAAAGGTTGCTGATGCGGGTATGGCTTCCTGTTTCAGGATCACGTGGAATGCGCACCGGCGAGGAGGTACGTGATTCCACACCCACAATCAGGGCGTCACGCGTAAGAAATCCCCTCATTTTGGTATCGAATTTTCTGAATCCTTCCTGCAGGTTTCTTTTGATGAAATCGGGCATCCATTCGTGCATAGGTGATAAAACGGTGCCCGGAAGGTAGGAATTTACCGGTATATTCTGGGAATCCCGGTTGCTGACAAAATCGGTGAGTCTTTGTGCAGGCGCTCTTTGTCCGTTTTGTACCTGCCGGTATGCTTTCTCTTCAAACAATTCCTGCAGGCGCAATCCGGCTAAACCTTCGAGGTTCTGATAATTCCGGTAATCTTCGGGCATTACCTGCACCACAATTCCTGAATTGGCAAAGGGTGAATTTCTTTCCGAGAGCGACATACCGTTCACCACAATCTCAGATTCATTGGTGGCCGAGGGTACAATCTGTCCGCCCGGACACATACAGAACGAATAAACGCCACGTCCATTAACCTGTTCCACCAGGTTATAAGCAGCTGCAGGCAGGTATTTATCCTTACAGCCATGGTATTGGATATGGTCAATCAAAGTCTGGGGATGTTCAACCCGAACGCCCATGGCGAATGGTTTCGCTTCGAGCAGAATACCCTTGGATTGCATAAGAAAATATACGTCCCGGGCTGAATGACCGGTTGCAAAAATGTAGGCATTTCCCCTGATTCTTTCGTTTTTATCGGTAACCAGGTAATCGATGCGGCCATCCGCCAGCTTCAGATCTGTTACCCGGGTGTTGAACATCATGAGGCCTCCTGCACTTTGGATGGTCTTGCGAATATTCGTAATCACTCCGGGTAGTTTGTCGGAACCAATGTGGGGGTGCGCTTCATACATGATGCTTTCGTCGGCACCATGGATGTAAAGGATTTCCAGAATCCTGCTGATATCGCCCCGTTTTTTAGATCGCGTGTAAAGTTTTCCATCAGAAAAAGTTCCGGCACCTCCTTCTCCGAAGCAATAATTTGACTCGCTGTTTAGTATGTGATTGCTTTCGAGCAGATCGATGTCTGATTTGCGTTCATGAACTGTTTTTCCCCGTTCAATAACAACAGGCTTGTAACCTAGTTCAATGAGCCTAAGTGCGGCAAAGAGACCGGCAGGCCCGGCTCCTACGATAATGATCTCGGGTTTGTTTTCTACAGGTTGATAATGGTATTCATTCTCAAGGTTGGATGCAGGCTCTTCATCCAGAAAAACCTGGAACGACATGTTGATTTTTATGCTTCTTCCTCGTGCATCAACTGATTTACGGATTATTCTGGCAAATGTGATTTCCTGCGTTGAAACGCCCAAAGCCTGTGCAATTGCGGGCATATAGGACTCGCCTGACGATGCCTGCGCGGGGGACAATATCAGTGTGACTTCTTTAACCAGATGCTATGAATGAAATTGAAACAGGCAAAATTACTCAAAATGAATGGTAATCATAAACATCCTGGAAAAGAGTTTGTCAATAACGTTGGTAAAAATGGCATCTTCTTCAGGCGGTACAATGGTTTCACCGCGCTTGTTGATGCTGGTGCGAAGCACATTTGTCATGCCAACCGAATACTTGAATTCAATGGCGATCTTAAGGTCGTATTCCAGATAGAAATCCATCCCCATACCAATTTCATAGTACAGGTCGAAAGGCTTCAACAACACCAGGTTATCTTCCTTTTTCGACCGTCCCCAGGTTTTTTTGGCTGTAGCCAGGTCAACGCGGGCGTTGAGGCCCCCGATCAGGAATGGTCGGAAGTTGTTCTGACGTTTGGATTTGTATTTGAGCAGTACGGGAAATTCCAGGAAATTCGATTCAATTTTCACCGGGTTGTCAGCCGGGTCGATGATACTGCTGTTCGGGTGGGAAAGTACATAGTTGATTTCCCTGACACCGCCAAAGGCAATTCCCGGGGTAAATCTCAGGTCGAAATTATCGGCCAGCCTGAGGTTGGATAAGGCATGAACATGAAAACCCGGTCTGAGCATGGAAACCTCGGTGTAGATTCCGGAGTCGATGCCCATTTGTGAGCTTTTGATATCGAAGTCCATGGTGTTCATACCAACAGAGAAGCCGAAATGCAGCCAGGCATCATCGTGCGTCGGATCGCGTTGTACCTTTTCCTTTTGAGCCTGCAGGAGAAAGGGATAAAAAATCAACAGAAGAAAAAGATACCTTTTCAAAATGCTATATAATGAATTCAGAATTATAAACGTGAAGGTTGTAAAAATAGTATTTTTTGGGAAAATGTGAGCAGCAAGTGTATGATAGCATCAAGTCACACTGGGTCTGTCGAAGTGCGACTTGCAAGATACTCTGGTAGTCATGCTTCGACAAACTCTGCATGACACGCACCGTCACACAGAGCTTGTCGAAGTGCGACATAACGCTTGATTTCCTACACTTGAACTAAATGATTACTTTCGCACCATTGACTTTTAAAAAATATTGCACATGTATACCGTTAAATACCTCCACGATTTCACCCGTGATGTTTTTATAAAAATGGGATGTTGCGCTGTAGATGCTGGAAAGATAGCCGATGTATTCCTGGCCGCTGAACTCAGGGGGCTTCCTTCGCATGGCATGATCCGGATCAAGGATTACTACCAGCTCTGGAAAGCCAACCGGATCAATGTGAAACCCAATGTCAGGATTGTTCATGAAACACCTTCTACTGCCGTTATTGATGGCGACGGTGCTGTGGGTATGGTAGCTGCCACCCGCTCCATGGAACTGGCTATTGAAAAAGCGCATAAAGCGGGAACAGGCTGGGTGTCGACGCGTAACTCAAACCATTATGGTATTGCCGGTTTTTATGCCATGATGGCGTTGGAGCACGACATGATCGGCATGTCGATGACCAATGCCAACCCGTTGGTGGCGCCTACCTTATCGGTGAGCCCGATGCTTGGAACCAACCCCATTGCCGTTGCTATTCCGGCTGGCAAACAGCCTCCCTTTGTGGCCGATTTTGCTACCACCCCGATTGCCCGCGGCAAGCTGGCAGTGGCTGAAAAAAAAGGGGAAAAGGTACCGCTGGGATTTGTGCAGGACAAAGAAGGCACGCCATCAGATGATCCGACCATCCTGAAGGAGGGAGGTTCTATGCTTACACTGGGTGGTGATTACGTGCATGGCAGTCATAAAGGATTTTGTCTCAGTGCCATTGTGGATATTTTTTCGGCGGTATTTTCCGGTGCCAATTTCGGCCCGTTTGTTCCGCCGTCGGTGGCTTATTTGCCTGTGCTTGACAAAAAAGTAGGGGAGGGCACAGGTCATTTCTTCGGGGCCATGCGCATCGATGCATTTCAGGAAGCCTCATCCTTCAAGGCCGCCATGGATGAATGGATCACCACCTTCCGTAATGCCAGACCGGCAAAAGGATATGATCAGGTGATCATTCCCGGTGACCCCGAACGTGAGAAAGAAACCAAAATCAGGGCTGAGGGAATTTCAATAATTCCTGCCATTGCCAAAGACATGAAGGAAATTGCAGATGTGTTGGGGGTGGGGTTTGATATGCAGGGATGATAAGAACAACAGTCTTGCAGTCTTCAAAGTCTACAAAGTCTACTAAGTCTTCTTGTCTTCTGGTCTTCTAAGTCGGCGATAGCTGTGAGCTATGAGCTGTGAGTGTATGTTGACTGACCCTATCTCTGCCACTACTCCAGCCTCTGCAACGCGTCATTGCGAGGGAGGTAAGACCGAAGTAATCTATACCGAAGCAACCGGAGCAAAGCGGAGCTCAACGAAGTTAATCAATGCAGTAACCTGACTCATAAGCTTAGATTGCCGCGGTCGTCGTGCCTCCTCCCTCGCAATGACGGCTAATTCCACTGCCCCTGCTACTTGTCCCTTGTCCCTCGTCATCTTTGCCCGCAGTAGCTTTAGCGAAGGAGGGTCGTCCCTGTCTTGGCTCTTGGTTCTTGGCTCTATTCATTGTTCATAAACCCCTGCTTCTCAATCACCTCCAGATATTTCTGTGAAAAAAGCACATTGTCCTTCCGGGTGTACCGTTTCTGGGTGAAAATCTGGGCCAGGGTTTCCAGCTGATTTATCTCCAGCAACTCAGCCGTCAGTTCCAGAGATTCTTTTTCGGCATACAACCGGTCAATATCCGAGGGTGTGTAATTGTGGTATTTTTCAAAGTGAACTACGGCATCCACCGGCAGCCTGTCGGTTAATTCAGGATGATCAGCCGGGTAACCGATAACCAGGGTGGTCACCGGAACAACGGCCTCGGGCAGATCAAGAATATCGATGATTTTATCGGCATTGTAGGTGGTGGTTCCCAGGTAACAGATACCCAGTCCATGAGATTCCGCTTCAAGCGCACAGTTCTGGGCTGCAAGCAATGCATCAATGGCGGCTGTCATAAACGACAGAAAATTGTCGTATCCCGGGTCGGCTTTTCTGAGCCGGCACCACTTGTTAAAGCGGTTGAAATCGGCACAGAAAGTAAGCACCAGCGGGGCCTGTTTAACCATGTTCTGCCTGAAATGGGCTTCCCATAGCTTATCTTTAACAGTGCTTTCAGTTGTAACCACAATGCTGTATACCTGCATATTTCCGGTAGTGGATGCCCTGGTCGCAGCTGCAAGAATTTCTTGTAATACAGAATCGGCAACCGCATCTTCTTTGTAATTGCGAATGCTCCTGTGATCAAATATCGTTTTCAACATGAATGCTGGTTTTATGTGGTAAAAGTACCTTATTTGGGTTGAATTCACATGGAAGAAGAAAATTTTTCAGCCTATTCAATTTTGTGAATAATAAATCATAATTATGTGAAACATGCGTTTATTTTGTACCTATATTTAAGTTTGTTTGATTTTGATTAACCCGGTTCATGTTTAGAACATCATTCATAGAAAATTTAAAGGTTTCGCTTAGTTCCGTGAAGACAAACCTGCTGCGGACCGTCCTTACGGTGCTGATCATTGCATTTGGCATTATGGCACTGGTTGGAATTCTCACTTCCATTGAATCCATCAAGAACACGATCACCAAGCAATTTGCCACCATGGGGGCTAACACCCTTTCTATTGAAAGCAGGGGATTGTCGGTTCAGATTGGTAAAAACCGCTACCGGAAGAAAAATCATCCTTACATATCTTACCGGCAGGCCAGGGAATTTAAGAAAAGATTTTCCTTTCCGGCCCGGGTGTCTGTTTACACCAATGCTTCATTCATGTCAACGGTTAAACACAGATCAGAAAAAACACACCCGAATGTTACGGTAATTGGTTCAGACGAGGATTATTTGTATACTGCCGGTTTTGATGTAGAGAAAGGGCGCAATATATCATACCAGGATGTATTGATGAACCGGAATGTGGTCATGATTGGTGATGATATTGCCAAAAAGATTTTTAAAAACAATGAAGATCCAATCAACAAAAAAATATCCATAGGCAAGGGCCGTTACCAGGTTATCGGGGTGCTTGCAAAAAAGGGATCTTCCGTGAACAGCAGCGACAATATCTGTATTGTTCCCTATACCAATGTCAGACAATACTTCCCCTCGGCCCGTCAGGATTATTCCATTAATGTTTCTCCCGACGTCAAGGAACTTACTGATGTCGCTGAAGGCTATTCAGAAGGACTATTCCGGTCGGTCCGCAGACTCAATGTAATTGATGAAACAGATTTTAATATTGTCAGGAGTGATTTTCTTTCGAATATTTTCAAGGATCTCATCAGCATTGTGCTCATTGCTGCTACCATTATCGGGATTGTGACGCTGGTAGGTGCGGCTATCGGGTTGATGAATATCATGCTGGTTTCGGTAACCGAACGGACAACCGAGATCGGGATCCGGAAAGCCCTGGGAGCAAGAAGTGCTGTTATTAAGCAACAATTTCTGTTTGAGGCAATTCTGATATGCCAGTTAGGTGGTATTCTGGGTATTGTATTAGGAATTCTCATCGGAAATATAGTATCTTTAGTAATGAAATCTGATTTTCTGATACCGTGGTTGTGGATGATGGCAGGCATTGTCCTGTGCTTTATTGTTGGGTTGGTATCCGGCTATTATCCGGCTGAGAAGGCATCCAGGCTTGATCCCATTGTCGCATTGCGGTATGAATAATTTCTTTAATGTAACCCTATATGAAAGAGCTTGTCATAAAAAAAACACCCAATACACCTAGTGTCATCTTGAATCCTGAAACTGGATTAATGAAAATTGAAGGCCGGTCCATACCTGAAAATCCGGGTGATTTTTTCGATCCGCTCATTGAATGGCTGGAAGAATATTTTGAAAATCCAGTTAAGTCGACAAACTTTGAACTGAACCTGGAATATGTGAACAGCGGTTCGTCCAAGTACCTGCTTGGAATCTTCAGAATTCTCAAGAAAAAACATGATGAAGGAAAGAATTGTCAGATCAACTGGTATTACGAGGAAGATGATGAAGCCATCTTCAGCCTGGGTGAACATTACAAGAACACAATCCGGATTCCGTTCAAACTGATTGAATTCATATAGCATTCTATAGGGTATGAGTTAACCCCAAAAAAAAGTTCCGCCTCTTATGAAGCGGAACTTTTATCGTTATAAACAGTCTTTAATTTACTTAACTGTATTCATATAGGCAATCATATCCAGCAGCTTGCTTGAATAACCCCACTCGTTGTCGTACCAGGCAACAATCTTCACAAAATTACCATTCAGCATAATACCTGCTTTGGC
>CAYVBH010000209.1:0-7217 GCA_964449015.1 uncultured Bacteroidales bacterium | reverse complement strand
TTTGTCCAAGCTGGGATGACTTGGTGAAATACTTGTATCCCAGAAATATTACCGCGAGTGAGAGAATGATAACTAGCACTATCAGGGCGGATGAAGGTTTCTTTTCAGGTTGTTTCTGATACGTATTGGTTGTTGGTTCCATAGTGATGTAATTGTTATAGTATTAATTTTCAGCAAATATAAAACAACTGAATTGAAAAAATATTGTCAAACAGTAATTTTTATTCACCGGAAAATCAAAGAGAAGGTATCCTGCCTAAAAAGGCATGTAGTTTTTACTTAGGTATTCAGCCCCTTCAATAACAAGTGAATCGGTTAATTCATCCCCGATGCCCTTAATCTCGCATAATTCTTTAAAAGTATTCCCTTTATGCACAGGTATTCTCCTTATGACACCAGCTTGTTTTAAAAAGAGATAAAACCTTGAATTGTTTACCAGTAGTGAGTTTGAAGGAACAAGTTTCATGGAATCTGCACCCAGATTTATTCTTGCAATAACTGACATTCCGAGAATGTAATTTTTACCAGGCATATTCACATTAGCAATCACGGTTTGATCAGTAGGATCGATTTCACGCGAAACGGAAGAAATTTTCAGGTGAATGGGGGTCAGCGAATCAGAAGCTGTAAAAACATCAACCGCTTGACCGCTTTTCAACCGATTTACATAAGCTTCTGGCACTTTCAGCCTGGCTGTAACGCTGCTTGTTTTGTAAAGTTCGATCAGCAGCTCTCCCTTATTTGAAAACATCCCCCGGGTCATCAAAACACGCCCTACAGTGCCTGATTCCGAAGTCAGCACAGGAATCACTGATGAGATACCGGACTTACTCAGGCTATCTGCGTTGATACCAAGCATTTCAAGCTGTAATTGAAGGGACTTCATTTTCAGCTCAACAGATTGATAATCGCGTTTAGCCATCTGCATTTTTTTCAATGATGTGGCATTTTCAACAGCAAGTTCGCCCTGGCGTGTATATTCCACTTGCAGGTATTCCAGTTGATTTCTCATTTCCAGGTATTCCTGCTGCAGGTTGATGAAATCACTGTTTTCAATAAAGGCAACTGTTGACCCCATATTCAGGTATTGGCCGGGACGGCAGTTAACCGAAACAATGCGACCGCTTGCCGGAGCTACATGATATGACCTGTCGCCCGGTGCAGTAATCAAATTGCCACGGCATTCCAGAATTCTTTCATGCACCTCATTGGTACAAGCGCCAAACCGGATTCCGGCTTGTTCGGCTTCTTTTTCCGAAAGCCGTACCCCGCTAACAAAACCCGCGGAATCGATAACAGTATTTTCGGGATTCAGCCGGTATTTTTTACCTGTGCATGCCAGAACCATCAATATTAGGCTCCCGGACAGTATATATTTCTTAATAAGCATAATATTCGATTAAGATTGCGGTTTGATTATATTTATTAAGCGTTTCGAGGTAACTAAGCCTGGTTTTAAAAACTTCGAAAAGTTTATCAGAGTATTCAAGATAATTGTATTCTTCAGCTTTCAATTTAACCAGTGATTTACTCAAAACAGTTGTGGCATGCGGTAGTGCGACAGTTTCATAGAATTGCAGTTCAATAAAAAGGCCATCGAGTTCCAGTTGCATATTTTCAATGTCTATTTGCCGGGAAAAGGCTGTATGGCTGCTAATAGCGACATCATCGGGGAGGTTTGCAGCTGATTCTGAATCACCTGGCTGTTCCTTAATGGCAGGGCCTTTAACAATCTGATAGGTGTTAAGTGAACTGTCAGCGGGGAGGATTGCGACATCCACAAAAAGTAGTTGTCTGAGCCGGTTTGCGGTGATATCGAGGTCATTGGCTGAAATGGCTACACGGGTTCTGACTTCTGCAACATTCCTGAATATACTGGATTTCTGTTCGTAATCGATTTCTCCTGTTTCGTAATGAATACTGGCAACACGTTCCAGATCATGCTGGTATTCTTGAAAAGTCTGTAATGTTTTCCATTTTTGAATCTGGTAAAGCATTAGAAACCAGCATGATTTTACCTGGCAGGTCAGTTTCTCTTTGCTGGAATCACTAAAGGCCAAGGGATTGCTTGCATAGGCAAGCACCAATGCCTCATCAAGGGTGGTGATTTGTTTTTGCCCAGATTGTCCCGATGCTGCAGCAAACTGCAAAAGCAAAGCTATGATCAACAATGCACGCATCTGGTGTTCAAATTGGGTTAGGTGATTTTAAAAGGATTGTAGGTAACTCCGTAATCATAAGTGTCCACTTTTTCTTTCTTTTTCAACATATTAACAATAAGATAGGTAAGCGGTGTGAAAAGAATTTCGATGGAACACTTAAAAATGTAATTGGATAGAACAACTACCCACAACACATTATTCGGCAAAACACCATAGAATGCCACCATGCAGAAAACCATAGTGTCAATTCCTTCACCTATTATGGTTGACATGATGGTGCGCACCCACAGGAATTTTCCTTTGGTTTTTATCTTGAGCAGGGACAAGGTTACCGAATTGGAAAACTCGCCCATGAAATAGGCAACCAGGCTGGCCAGTACAATTCGGGGGACAAAGCCAAGCAAATTCTCAAAGGCCTGTTGATGAGGCCAGTCAGCTGCAGGAGGCAGGCTTTGAACCACAAAAAGAACCAGTGACATGAGCAACGCACAGAAAAAGCCCAGCCAGATTACCCGGCGTGAACGCCGGAAACCATATACTTCTGTGAGGATATCACCAAAGATATAACTCAGCGGAAAGAGAAGGGTTCCTCCGTCAAAAGTAAATTTCCAGAATGTCAGGATTTTTGTCGAAGCGATATTGGATATCAGTAAAACGGCAACAAACAATGCCACAAGGATATCGAAAAAGCGGTAAGAGGAATTTCCGTTCATTTATTGGTTTTGAGCATACAAAGATATCCGATTTTCGGGACAGCAGCTGCTGAAGAAAGAATTTAAGAATTTCGGAACGCATTGTGATGCTAAAGGTGTGTTGGAATTGAAAAGCACTGCGATGCCGATTTTTGACTGGGGATCAAAGGCAATCTCAGACCGAAAACCTTCAACGTATCCGCCATGGTAAACCACATTGTGCCCGTTTACCTCGAATATCCTCCAGCCCATGCCGTAATAGGTTTTCTGCAGGTCTTTCCAATTGATCCGGTAGGCTTTTTTTCTTGGAGTTTCAATTTCAGGGTAGGAGATATCCTCAATGGTCTTATCGGGTAATACTTCCGGATAATAACCGGTAAGCGCAAGCAACCATTTGGCCATATCAGATGCACTGGCATTCACTCCCGAAGCGGGTGATGCAGAATAATACCGGCTGTTTTTTGGTCTGGATTTCCAGGTGATGCCTGCTCTCAGGTGCGGCATGGCGGTGTTCGGATTATAATAGAAGGAAGTATAATCTGTTGAAGCGTCACGCATTCTGAGCGGGCTGAATATTTTTTCCTGAAGCAGGTTATTGTAGTCTTTTCCGCTGGCATTGAACAGGATATCCGATATGAGACTGTAGGCTACGTTCTGATAAGTGTAAATCTGACCCGGTTTGGCAATCAGGGGTACATTTGCCAGGGCACCTTTGATGTTGTCATATTCATAACCGTTATCCAGCATGTCGGTGTAGGTATGTTCCGGCAAACCTGTAGTCTGACTCAGAATATTCCGGATGGTTAAGTGGTTGGTACAGGAAGTATCTTTCATCCTGAAATCGTTGAGGTAGTTTTTAACACAATCGTCCCAGTTAATAACACCTTCTTCAACCATGATACCGGTTAAAACCGAAGCAAATCCTTTGGAAACGGAACCCAAACGGAAAGCAGTATGGAAATCAACCGAATCAGCCACTCCAAATTGTTTCAAGCCATACCCTTTGAGTAATATGATTTCACCTTTATAAACAAGTGCAATAGCAGCACCCGGACTTTTCATACTGTCGATGGAATGGGTAAGAAACTGATCATAGGCATAAACAAGACTGTCAAGTCCCTTAGGTTTGGGGCTTCTTACAATGGAAGCGCTTTTAACTTCATAAGCACCATCAGAAACAGAACCAAGTTCTAATGTGGAAAAACCAAAAACCGAAAGGATGATGAATCCTGTAAATACTTTATACAACTTCATAAATTGCTAACAAATGTTAAACTTCACATGCTAAACTATGCACTTATATCAAAAATAGGACTTTTGGCTTATTTACGAATCACATGCAAAAAAAGTTATGCACATGTTCCATAGGAAATTTAAAAAACGTGTAAATACAGGCATTCTTGTATATAATTATTTTAATTTTTTGTTAATTTACCTAGAATTTGGATGGATGTAACTTAAAAATAATAACTTGGTTAGCACATTATTTGAAACATCATGGGAAAAAATTCGAAATTTAGCAGAAGAGGATTTCTCAAATCTTCGGTACTGGGAACAACAGGTGCCCTGATCGGATCAAGGGCATACGGAAAAGCGGTTTCAAAGAAAGATCCTGTGATCATTCGCAGGCAACTGGGCAAAACAGACATCGAGTTACCCATTGTAAGCTTCGGCGTTATGCGTTCGGATAATGCCAATTTAGTGAAATCAGCATTTGAGATGGGTTTTGTTCATTTCGATACGGCACATGGTTATCAGGAGGGTAGAAATGAAACTATGCTTGGCGAAATTTTTAAAACCATGCCCAGGGAAAAAGTCATACTTGCCACCAAGGTCGGCGCTGATGGTGTGAATCGACAGACCGGTGAACCGGGGCCCGGAACTACCAAGGAAAGTATCCTTGAAAAGTTCGACCTGAGCCTGAAACGGCTTCAGATGAATTATGTGGATATTTTTTACCTGCATGGTGTTTCCAACCGCAACCTGGCTTTGGCACCTCAGGTAATGGAGGCTTTCAGTGAACTGAAGAAACAGGGCAAGATCCGATACGCGGGCATGTCGACGCACCAAAATGAGCCTGAAGTTATTCAAACAGCCATCGATAGCAATTTTTACGATGTGGTGCTTACATCCATCAATTTTAAGCACGGGATGGCCGATCGGATCAAGGAAAAAGCTGCTCTTGCCGCACAAAAGGGTATTGGAATCATTGCCATGAAAACTATGGCCGGAGGATTTATGGATAAGGAAAGACAACGGCCCATCAACTGCAGTGCCGCATTGAAGTGGGTACTTCAGGATGAAAATTTCCATACCTCCATACCCGGAATTACCTCATTTGACCACATGATACAGAATTTTTCTGTTATGGAAAATCTGAACTTTACTGATGAGGAGAAAGCACACCTGGAAGAAGCAAAACTTCTGGCGGGTCTGTATTGCGATGGCTGTAACCAGTGCCTTACCCAATGCGTGAAGCATTTACCGGTAAATGAATATATGAGAGCTTATATGTATACATATGGCTACCGGCATTATGAGAATGCTTATTCGGTTCTAGATGACATCGGTCTTTCGTCAAATCCTTGTGTCAACTGCCCTGCATGCACGGTAAATTGCCCCAAAGGCTTTCAGATAGCACAACGGATAGCCGATGTTTCCAAGCTTACCGATATGCCAAGAGAGTTACTTGTTTAGTTGATTATTTGAAAACATGAAAATAGGAACGAAATGATAAAGAGAAATTGGATTTTGTTATTGTTGCTCTCATGCTTTTGTATTCATACCCATGCTGCGGATGACAAACTGTTTCCCGAAGTTTCGGGTTGGAAAATGAAAGCAGAGCAGCGAGTTTATAATGCTTCGGATTTGTGGGAACTAATTGACGGTGCTGCAGATATTTTTCTCAGCTATTATTTTCAGGATCTTCATATTGCTGAATATTCCAGTAAAAATAAGATTATCAGGGTAGAACTTTACCGGCATCAGACAGTCGAAGATACCTATGGCATTTATGCAGCAGAAAGAATGCCCGATTATCCACAGGTTCATATGGGTTCTCAGGGCTACAAAAGTCAGGGTGTGCTCAATTTCTTTGCAGGCATGTATTACGTCAAAGTAATGTCGGCAGGAGTTGAAGAGGCAGATGAAAACACGATAGCCCTGATTGCAGAAAAAGTGAATGCAAGCCTGGCTCAACCCGTTGACTTACCTGTGTTGTCGCAGGTTTTCCCTGATGAAGGAAAGGTATATTTGTCCGATAACTATATCGCACAGAACTTTATGGGATATAGTTTCTTTCACAATGCTTTTTCAGCAAAGTATGAGAAGCCCGTGCAGCTGCAACTTTTTGTCATCAGGCTTTCCGAAGATGAAATCGGGAAGATGTTGGATCAGTACTTGAAAACCATGAAAGAGGATAAAGTCAGCCAAAAAGATGATTTATACAGGGTTGACGACATGTTTAACGGCCCTGTTTTTCTGAAGAGGAAAAACAATTACCTGGTTGGAACCGTGAACACTGGGGATGAAAGCGCTGCTGTATTGATGATTGACAACCTGATAAAAAACCTTCCTTAACTACCAGATTATGAACAAGTATTGTTTCCGGATCATTATGTTGCTTCTTCTGACAGGCATTTCATGCAGTCATTATAAGAAGGGAGATAAATATGTATCTATACATTCCGGAGACAGTGTGAATTATCTGATTATGGACCAGGGGAAGGGGATGAAGTTGGCAGGAAAGGCCTACCGGGAGCAGCTGGAGCATGCGCACAAAGGCAATACATGTGAGGTTATTTATTTGACTGATTCAACGGAATTCATTACCCAAAAAGGAATTTTGCTTTTTCATATTTTTCTGCCCAGCATGGAAGAAGATATGCTGACCAAGGGATATTTCGGCACCTTCACTTCAAAGCAACAAGCCACTTATGTGCTGGTTTCGAGGAGTGATTTTGAAAAGCATTTCAGCAGAAAACAGCAATAGCAGTTAAAAATTAAAAGAGGCCTTCAACTGACAAATAGCGTTCCCCGGTATCATAATTGAAGGTCAGAATTCTTGATCCGGCAGGTATCTCGGGAAGTTTTTTAGCAACAGCAGCCAGGGCAGCACCCGAAGAAATGCCTACAAAAACACCTTCTTCTTTAGCCATCCTGCGGGCATATTCAAACGCTTCGTCTTTGGATACGGTAAGCACACCATCAAGAAGATCGGTATGCAGGTTTTTGGGAATAAAATTGGCTCCGATCCCCTGAATCGGATGCGGGCCGGGTTTGCCACCGCTGATAATCGGGGATAATTCGGGCTCAAAAGCAAAAACCTTAATGTTTGGGAATTTTTTCTTAAGACGCGATGCCA
>CAYVBH010000208.1:0-7229 GCA_964449015.1 uncultured Bacteroidales bacterium | reverse complement strand
TTTCATCAACTTCTCCCAGTTTAAACCAGAGAAAAGCGATGACAACCATCAGGTGAATGCTGATGGCTCCAAGGATGCTGTTTACATTATCTGTGAAGAATTGTCTCAAGTAAGTCAGGTTTATTTATGACAAAAATAATAAAATGCTTACAATCCGATCTAATTTTACCTGCAGCGAACCCATCAAAATTGTAATTTTGAATGAACACATGAACAGATGGGATGAAAAAACTAAAACTGCGGTTGTTAATTGCAGCTTCAATATACCCGGCTCTTCTCTTCGGGCAATTTTATTCCACCGGCACAGCCCCTGCCACTCAAAAATGGAATCAGATCAGCACAGACCATTTTCGGATTATTTTTCCAAGGGGACTCATTGATATTGCGGATAGTCTTGCCGGAGAACTTGAATACTGCCTGCCTTATACCCTGAACGACTTATCACGTCCCCTAATTAGGAAAATGAATGTAGTCCTTCACAACACCTCTGTCCTTTCGAATGGCTATGTTACACTGGCCCCGCGCAGAATGGAACTGGTTGCTGCACCACCTCAGGACTCATATGCACAGAACTGGATGAGCCAGTTGGTCCTTCACGAGTCCCGGCATGTTGCCCAGCTGAATATGATCAATCAGGGTTTTACCCGTTTGCTGGGATGGATTGGCGGCGAGACTGCGAACGGAATGGTTTCTGCCCAAATTCCTTCGTGGTTTTACGAGGGTGATGCAGTGTACAATGAAACCCGGCTTTCCGGAGCGGGTAGGGGACGCATTCCGGGTTTTGAAATGCCCTTACGCACCATTCTTATGGAAAAGAGCGGATTTTACAGCTATGATAAAGCGACTTTCGGTTCTTATCGCAGTTTTGTCCCTGATATGTATTGCTATGGATACCAGATAACACAATATGCAAGGGAAAAACATGG
This sequence comes from uncultured Bacteroidales bacterium, assembly GCA_964449015.1. Taxonomy (GTDB): domain Bacteria; phylum Bacteroidota; class Bacteroidia; order Bacteroidales; family UBA10428; genus UBA5072. The sequence continues at coordinate 6,303 of CAYVBH010000208.1, read as the reverse complement.
TCCCGATGTCTGGAAAAACGCCCTCAGCTATACGGCCCGACATCCTTACCTGATCTGGCCGCTGGCATTGTATATGAAAAAGCAATTTGGAATGTTCAAATCAGGTCTCTATGCAGCAACCATGGACTCTCTTAAGAAGCAGTACGACAATAAAAAAGAGACTTATATATCAACTAAATATATAAGTAATAATCGAAGAGAAGGCCGGGTTTATACAGATTATAAGTTGCCAAAGGATTTGAGAAATGGACGGATTATTGCCTTCAGGAATGGATTAAACAACGCCGGAAGTTTTGTGGTGGTTGAATCCGGTGGGAATATCAGCACGCTTTTTAATACCGGGCGTTTCAGTCAGTTGAAATGCGATGTATACGAAAATTGGCTCGTATGGGATGAAATTGTTCCGGATCCGCGTTGGGAAAGAAAGGATTATTCTGTTATTATGCTGGCTAACCTCAAAGACAATACGAAAAAACAACTCACCAGAAAGACCCGGTATTTCAGTCCCGATATTTCACCCGATGGCAAGATGATCGCCGTAATTGAAATCGATGAATTGAACCACAACTTTCTGACTCTTTTGGACCTAACGTCAGGCGAACCCGTTGGCAAGATACCTGCCCCTCCCGGAAGCGCTCTTCAATTGCCTGAATGGACTGACATGCGGCATATCGCAGCCATAACCGTTACTGCAAATGGCAAACAACTTGTTATTCTTGACCTGGCTGATGAAAACTGGTCGTTGATCCTGTCGGCAGGAAACGAAGATATATCGGAACCTGTTAACTATAAGAAATATATTTTGTTCAGAGGTTCATTTAATGGAATAGAGAATATATATGCTGTGAATAAAAGTAAATCAGAATATATATATCAAGTTTCTTTTTCCCGGAATGGAGGATTCTTCCCTGCTGTTACTGTAGATTCTTCCCAATTGCTGTTTTCCGATTACACTTCATTGGGATTTGATGTGACCTCAATAACCCTGGATACCCTGAGATGGGTCAAGACCTTACCGACCCGTAAAACCGATTGTACCTGGCAAATCCCTTCCTCTGGATCAGGTGATCATCAGCCGGCTTCCGGGTTAGTATCTGAGGAAAAACACTACAGGAAAACAACGCATTTATTCCGTTTTCACTCCTGGCTGCCTTTTTATACCGATGTGGATGAACTGACTGATTCCCCGGAACAATTACCAATAACACCCGGATTTATGATATTTTCACAGAATATATTAAGTACGCTTACTTCAAGTTTAGGTTACAGTTATGATAGGGGATATCACAAGCTGTTCCCAACTTTATACTGGCAAGGCTGGTATCCGGTTTTTGAGTTCTCTGCTCAGCTGGGAGGACCTTCGCTGATAATGCCACTTCCTGATTATGTTGAAATGCCGGCAAACCACACTCCGTATTACGAGTTTACAATGAAAACATACCTACCCCTGGTTTTTACCAGGGGAGCTTACAACATCCGCATGCAACCGGGAGTCGATTACCAGCAAATGGGAATATGGCACTATGCAGGTTCCAGCCTGTCACAGGGGGTTGACTTCATGCATATCCGAACCCGGATGAGCCGGTTCAAACGTCTCGCACCACGGGATTTTTATCCGGCCTGGGGACAATCACTTTCATTAACGTATACCGAAACCATGCTTGACAAAGGGCTGTATGGTAATCTTTATTCAATTGAAGCAGGGTTGTATTTTCCGGGACTTGCACCACAGCATTACTTTTATCTAACCGGAGGTTACCAGCAGCAACATCCGGAGAAGTATTACATTCCAATCAGCAGGATCGATTTTCCAAGAGGATTTCAATCTACAGTATCAGAACAATTTAGTAGTATCTGCTTCAATTATGCATTTAATGCTGGCTATCCGGATTGGTCTCTGGGGCCTTTACTCTACCTTAAGCGCTTACGGGTAAATTTCTTTTATGACCTGGGCTATGGTGTTAAAACCAAAGAATTCACACCCATGGGGGCCAAATATTTTACCGGGTATTACACTTCTTCAGGTATAGAAATTTTTACTGATGTGCATCTGATCCGCTTTGTTTTCCCCATTTCTGCCGGAACCAGGTTGGTCTACCTGCCGGGAAGGCAAAAACTCCGGGCTGAGTTCCTGTTCAACATCAATACGGGTATATTTTAGCCTCAGATAGGTCAGCACTTTACGGTTGCGTTCATATCAGATGTAAAGGTTGAATTGACAAGCCGGGCAAGCTTTTCAAGGCAGTTAACCATTGCTTTTTGAAGAACCGTAAAAGAGGGATCCTTATCAAAGTCGACATAAACAAAACCAATATTCAGTTGGGCGGTTTGGGTCAACAGGTTGTTCAGCAGGTGCGACTTATTAAGACGATAAGCTTCACGTATTTTTCTTTTCACCCGGTTCCGATCAACGGCATGCTTGAACTTTTTTTTGGAAACAGCAACAAGAATTTTGATCTCCATAGGCTTTCCTGTTTCTTCAGCAGTGAAGAAAACTTTGAATGGATTCTGATTGAAGGATTTGCCTGAACCAAAAAGTGTTTCTACCTGGTTTCTGCCGGAAAGCCTTTCATTTCTTCCGAAAGTGTATTGATTTGTCATTTTTTCAGAACAATCCTGAATATGGTTCCCTTATTAAGCTCTGACTGGTAAACAAATACCTTTCCTTCATGGTATTCTTCAACAATTCTTTTCACCAGAGATAATCCCAGTCCCCATCCTCTTTTCTTTGTGGTGAATCCGGGTTTAAATATGGTGTGGTACATGGATTTCGGGATTCCCTTACCCGTATCGCAAATATCTATATAAATTACCTGTGTCAGATCAGATACCACAATTTCTATGTCACCTTTTCCCTGCAAGGCATCAATGGCGTTTTTGCACAAATTTTCAATGACCCATTCAAAAAGGGCGGCATTGACAGGAACGAAAATTTCGTTATGCGGCAGATTCAGGGTAAACCTGACTTTATCAGAAGACCTTGTTTTAATATAGTTTACGGCTGCTTTAATAACATCCAGTACGTTTTCTTTCACCAACACAGGTTTTGACCCAATTTTGGAGAAGCGTTCCGTAATTTTCTCAAGCCTCCTCACATCTTTCTCCAATTCGTTCAACATTTCCCTGTCACCGTTACGGATTTTCATCATTTCAACCCAGGCCATCAGTGATGAAATAGGTGTTCCAAGCTGGTGTGCTGTTTCTTTTGACAGACCAATCCATACCTGGTTTTGTTCGAACTTCCGTGAAGTACTGAAGGCAAAATAGGCGATCAGAATAAAAAGAAGAACCACTCCAAACTGGATCAGGGGATAATATCGAAGCAGATCAAGCAAGACGGATTGATTATAGTACAGGTATTGCTTATCAGACGGCGGAAGTATGATGGTTATCGGGGGGGTATGTTCTTTCATTTGCCCGAGTTTCCGGTTCATATATACCGGATTTCCCAGTTTAGCCGTGTCCAGGTTTCTAGACAGCAGGATGTGATCCAGGGAATCAGTCACAATTACCGGGATTGTGGTGTTGTCTTCAATCACCCCGGCATAAAAATCAAGGTTGGAATCTTCCGTCCCCGAGCTGACGATGCGTGTCCATGCATCAGCAAGCATTTCTGCCTTTTTCTTTTCCTGTTCAGCCATCCTGGCAACCAGTTGATTGGTGAATACCAAAGATGCAATACCAATAAGCACTGCAGAAATAAAAAGCAGGAACTGCCAGCGTTGTTTTTGTCTGTAAGTATTCAAGGACTCCTTTTTGTTTATTGCTTTTTATTTGCAAACGTTATAGCCTGATCATCAATCCTCATCCCATTCAATGACGATGTCGCTGTCTTTTTCCGTTTCCGGTACCGGCTTTTTCACCTCATTCCCGGGTTCCGGCTCCTCCCATTCAATCCTGAAATTGTCGGAAGATGGCTTGCCGGTTGCTTCGGTGTCTTTTCCCCTGATGTTATCACGGGTAATGCTGAAAGCTTTTTTTCTGTCAAACCGGACATCATAGTTTTTTGGAGTCCCCACTATCATCAGGGGAATGGTGGTCTGATCTTCCCTGGATTCTTCCATCAGGAACTCGTCGATTTCCTTTTTCTTTTTCCTGGCCTTGTTGAAAAGTACTTCTGAAAGTAACACTTTTAAACGGTAATCAAAAACATTGTCAAATGAATGTGTTCCTGCTGCTTTGATATTGAAAGCAGTGGAATTGATGGCCATTTCAGGTATGGTAACAAGCCGGTCACTGATAAAAATCGTATTCTTCAATGTTTTGAAACGGATGTGTCTTAATTCATCAATATCAATGTATTTCGACAGTTTCATCATAGGTTCAAATTGTACCAGTTCACCATTGGTAATTTCCAGATCTCCCTTTGCCAGGATGCTTTTGGGAACGACATGCAAGGTAGAATCCCAAACGCCACTGAAACCTATGGTTCCGGTGAGCTGTCCCTTAATGTTCTTTTCCACTATGAAATGCTGCGTAAAATTGTTGAAAGCGGCAAACAATTGCTGGATGTTTATTTTCCGGGGCTGTGCATTACAGGTTACATAATAGGTTTTGTCGGCTTTCCCCTGGATAAAAGCATTACCGGTAATGGAACCGTCCGGGAAGTTCATGGAATAGTTTTCAATGAATATGGAGTCCCCGAGAGCCGAAAGATTTAAGATCACCTGATCGGCTTCGAATTTGCCTGCTTTGAATTTGTTGGCCTTAACCCGGGCTTTCAGGTAAATACCGGAAGGAAACACCGACAAACTCTTGTAACCGCTGGAAGATTGTTTATCTGAAGGTTGATTTAAATATTTACTAATGTCTAAATTATCGGTGTTTATTTCAAGCTTAGATTTAAGAATATGATGATTCATCAGGTAATCAGGCAGATTCGTCAATTCACCTTGAATCAACAGGGCAGTTTCGTTTAATTTCAAATGCAGGCTGTCAAACTTGACCTGGTTACCCCAGGTGGTTTTACCGGATATGTGATCCAGGGTAAAGGGTGCATTTTTCAACCTGAATGAAGCATCCTCAGCAATGAATACCCCGCTTTTGACATAGGTTAATGCCAACATTGCAGAATCGGCTGAAAACTGTTTCAGATCACCAGAGGCAACAAAATCGGAACGGATCATGCCTGCCATCATTTCAACACTGTCCAGGCCTGCAAATTCTTTTAAAGCCTTCAAATCGATCAGTGAGCGAACGTCGGCAGAAAAACGCAACAGGTTTAAATCGCTTAACCTGAAGCTGCCATTGATATTACCTTTGCCTAGGGCGGCACTGAACAGGTCAATTTGCAGTAAAAATGTGGAAGCATTTTTACCTGACAGGTTTCCTATAACACTGATGTTTTCAGCAGTAATCCTGGTTCGCGGATTTCTGGCCGAGCAGTTTTTCAGTTCAAATCCCGAAGTATACAACAGGCTGCCTTTGCCTGAAACATTTCCTTTGATGGTCAGGTACATCTTTCCCTGGCCTGAAAAGTTCATTTCATGCAACAGGCTGCTATCCGGTAACGGAAGTAGTGAGACGAACTCTTCAAGTCCAAATTTGGGTATGTTGATGGTAAGATCCAGGTTTTTGTCTTTTCCGGCATGATATTGTCCGTTTGCCATGGCAACTGCCTTGTTCACCTGAACCCGGCTCTCGCTGAAACGGATACGACCGCTGTTGTAAACTATCTTTCCGGAAAGTTGTACTGCGGCATTTTTCAATAGGTTCTTATTCTTTACGGTTAGTCCGAACTGCATCATATTGCCCCTGACTTCACCTGAAAGCACTTCATCAGCTGAAAGGGAACCCTTGAAGCCTATCTTTCCTGCAAAGGAGGAAATATCAACCTGCGAGCGAATTGATACAAACCTGACAAACATATCATTAAGCCCGATGCTGCGCAGGTTGATCGCTTGTTGCCGGCCGGAGGAGTCGGCTCTTTTCCACACGTTCAGATTGTGATGATTCTTTCTGTCAATCAGGATGTTTGTCCTGCCGTGTGAAATATCGATTTTTTTCAGTTCAAATTCTTTCTCAAATAGTTTCAGAAGATCAAACTGCAGTAATACGCTTTTGGCCTCCAGTAGGGTATCAGAAAAAGTGCCCCGGAAGTCCCCTGAGGCGAAATTGCTGCCCGAAAGCAATATGACATCCTTAATTTCAACAGTTGCATTAGGAAATCCCCGTAATATCCTGAAATTGATATCACCCATGGAAAGTTCAGTAAGCAGGTGTTCATCAAGGAATTTTTTCATGAACCGGATTGTGGGTTTCTCATAGAATAATGAGACCAAAACAGACACAATCAGAATCAGG
>CAYVBH010000207.1:0-7314 GCA_964449015.1 uncultured Bacteroidales bacterium | reverse complement strand
AGCAGATAACCTGGTTATTAAGGACAGCATATTTATACGCAAAGATTATATGCTCGTCAAGATAAAGTTTGATGATTTGATATGGATTCGTTCTGAAATGAACTACCTTGAATTGCACTGCAAAGAGAATAAGCACCTGATCCGGTCAACCCTGAAGGAATTTCTCGATAAACTTCCACCGGCCTGTTTTATTCAGGTTCACAGGTCGTATGCCATCAACAGCCATTATATCACGGCTATTGATCACAATAATGTCTGGCTTCAGGACATGCAGATACCCATTGGAAGATCATACCAGGAGACAATCAAGAGATTGCTTGGGATCGAGATTTTGTAGAAGTTATCGGTTTCATTTATCACGGCGTGATTGTTGTATACCTAAAATGTGATGCCGTTGGTCACATTTATTTGTAAAACAAAAAATGTTGTTGAAAATTTGCATCAGATTAAACTTGGTCTGTTAGTAAATTAGAGATTGTGAGAACCCTGCTATTGACAATAAGCCTGCTGATTTGTAACCTGGTTTTGTACAGCCAGGAAGTAATCAATACAACCTTCGTTGTTAATGCCGTTTCGGACAGCAGCAGAAATCTCACCATTGAACCCGCTGATCCGGTAATTTCTTCCTTATCCGGAAAAGAATCGGTTGATAAATTTGCAACTATGGCACCGGGCCTTTTGGTAGCGCCAATACAGGCTGCAGAAAATTTGTTGTATGTTATTGATGCTTATGCCATGCCATCAAGCTATATGCTTTATATTCAGGCTGAAGGCAAAGAAGCATCGGAGTTCAGATTTGCCTTGTTTGATAACTCAGGTAAATTAATAAAGCAGCAAAAACTGGGCGGTATAAATACGGAACTATCCCTGGAAGATTATCCTGCAGGTAAATACATCGTAAAAATTGTTCAAACAGGGAAAGACCTGAAGGCTTTTGAAGTATTCAAAAAGTGACCCTGTTTCCGGGTCCCATTACATTCATCCCTGAATTAATACTGTACATCACAACACGCAGCAGTTCAACACAAATTGTTGATTCCTGCTACCAATATGTTGTATCTTTCTTTCATATTAATTTATTGAAAGAACGATGATGAGACAACCCACATCAACCTGCTTTGCAGGTTTTCAAATGTTGGCGGCACTTTCCGGAACTTCCGGTTTCGGCCGGACACCGGGCAGTTTCAGCTATCAGACGATCCTTAAAAGCGCAACAGGAACTCCGAAAGCCAATACCCTCATTCGGGTTCAGGTTTACATTTCAAAACACAGCCCGTCGGGTTCAGTCATATTCACTGAATCTCATCGCGGAATCACAAACGATATCGGCTTAGTGCGGCTGAAAATCGGATCTGTCAATTGCGCAGCCTTTTCAGCTATTAACTGGACCGATGGTCCTTACTATATCAAACTCATTGTAAACGGGGTAGAAACCAGAACGCATCAACTATAGACTGAAGTCTGCCAGCGCTGCTAAATCGGGGAGTAATTGAGAAAACCACCGTCACTTTCCTACCCATGGATCCTGACAACCCAAACCAAGAACTCGTGTATTGAGAAGTTAATTGCATAAGTTACCGGAAAACAATACTCCCCGACAGCGTTTTGAAAGCAGTTTGACAGCCATGATAAAATTCCGGCAAACCCTGTTTTGGTTTTTTTTGTCAAACAAAATTACCTGCATGTTGAAAAATTCGGTTTGTTTCTATAATTTAGTTGACAATGAATTATTTAAACAAAATCAAGTCCTGACCAAGTCATTGCAAAGGCGGACAACCATAATGAGTATCAGTTACGACAAAGAGAGGAGAAAAAGATTGTATTATAACTTGGGACTGTTATTTACAATAATTGGTTTTTCCATCTTTCACTTTTATGATATTCATATCTATCCTGAGATTACGCTTAAGGTGCTAATCAGGGGCTATTTTATCGGTTATTGCATTATTTTACTTGTCGCCCTGAAACACACTCCGGACAAGCATATTTCTGTGTTTGATTTTCTGATATTCATACCAGCATGCCTGATCATAACCATTCAATGCTTAATCAGTGACGGATATGAGAATGACAATTACACAGGATTTGTAATGATTATTTTTATTGCCTCACTGCTTTTCGAAATCAAAACCATACGATTTGCCATTCTTTTATCAATAACCATCAGCGCACACTTCATCATTCTTAGCTATCATCCGGTTTTTTCTGCAAAAGGCTTTTACTCTCACCTGATATACATTTCACTTTCTTCAGTAATGGGACTTATTATGAGCTTTTTGGTGAACCAGATGCGTGAAAGAGAGAATCAAAATCTGAAGGAAAAAGAAACCTTGCTGAAGGAGATTCACCACCGTGTTAAAAACAACCTGCAGCTGATCGTCAGCTTGTTAAATCTTCAATCAGGTGCAGTGAATGATACGGAGACAAGGACTGCCCTGGTTGAAAGTCAATACCGGGTGAAATCAATGGCACTGATTCATCAGTTGTTATACAAGTCAAATATGCTTTCCCGGGTTGATTTTTCTACATACCTGAATCAACTGATGCATTCAATACAGAGCACTTTCATGATGCCCGGGAAAAATATTACGTGCTTTGTAAACGCTGATAATCTCGAGTTTGATATTGAAACGGCCATACCATTGGGGCTAATAGCTAATGAATTGGTTACCAACGCCTTCAAATATGCCTTTACTCATTCTAACGAAGGAAGGATTGATATATCAGTGATGAAAACATCTGCAAACCAATATATTATGGAGGTTTCTGATAATGGATCAGGTCTGCCGGAAAATTATCACCTTGAAAAAACCAAAACCCTTGGACACAAGCTGGTCAATATACTTACCAGGCAAATTGAAGGGAAGATCAGCTATCACGTAAACAGTGGTACTGTTTTCAGGATAAGTTTCAATATTCATCCTAAACAAATCACAGCAAATAATTTTTGACAGATTCATGTCATCCTTCGAAATGCATTTTAATGAATCTGAAACGGAATAAAAAAAGTCCGTTGCCATACCATTTGAAGCATTCATAACGTTTGAAATAAAGTCAAAGGATTTTCCTATGTTTGCTCTGCAAGCAAACTTAACCTTTCGTATTACATTTGGACTATTGACTCATTTATGTATAGTAAATATCTTTGCCTGGCCCTATCAATAATAATGTTTTCTGTTGTGTCCCAAGCCCAGGACTTTGAGGTAATATTTGATGATGCACCTCCTGCCGTAAATCACGAAAAAGATACTGATAAGCCTGAAAAACGGAAAAAGGAATCCGAGCCAATTGATACGGTAACTGCTATTAAAGAAAACCAAACTGTTGCAAAGGATACCATCCGGTTATCGATTATCTCAAAAGCCAAAGAATATATAGGTGTGAATTACCGTTACGGACGATCAGATGAACAAGGGTTTGATTGCTCGGGTTACGTAAGGTTTGTTTATTCAAAATTCGGCATTGCCCTCCCCCATTCATCATCTGAGCAATACAAACAAAGCAAACATATTAAAACCCGTCAGGCCTTGCCGGGCGATCTGGTTTTTTTTCAGACCCGCGGAAAACCGATAGGCCATGTAGGTATTTACCTGGGCGACAATTCATTCATACATTCGCCGAGCCGGGGCAAGCAGGTATGTATCGAATCACTGGACAGTGCCTATTATAAAAGCCGGATGGTTGGTTTTGGTACGTTTTTGAAATGATCTGAAAATATGGCTGATACTTCAAAAACAAATGCTGCGCGAATTCTTGATTCCAGGGGGATTTCCTACGAACTGGTTGCCTATGAAGTGGATGAATCCGACCTGAGTGCCGGATCTGTTGCTGCAAAGCTTGGTCAGGATATCGATCAGGTATTTAAAACGCTGGTGCTTCGGGGTGACAAAACCGGGATCTTTGTGTGCATTATACCCGGAAGTTCCGAACTTGACCTGAAAAAGGCCGCCAGGGCTTCAGGCAATAAAAGTGCTGTTATGGTGCCTATGAAAGAGATTCTGGAACTTACCGGTTATATACGCGGCGGATGTTCTCCGGTAGGAATGAAAAAAGAATACCCTTCATATATAGATGAAACCTGTACATTGTTTGATCATATCTATGTAAGTGCCGGTGTACGAGGACTGCAGTTCAAAATACAGCCAGAAGACCTGACCCGGGTAACTTCATGTGTTGTGTGTGAAATAATCTGATATCATTATTAACATTTTTTGACATGAAAACTTGTTCGGTATTTGATTTTTCATTTACTTTGTATCTCAAAGTACTTTTATATGGAAAAGAATCAGGAACCCATTCAACAACTTAACGAGATCCGCAACCTGATGGAACGGTCATCGCGTTTTATTTCACTGAGCGGATTATCGGGCGTTTCTGCAGGAATTATTGCACTGATCGGTGCCGGTATTGCCTTTTTTTATCTCGATTTTGATCAGCGCTACTTCGATATCAACCGGTACTTCGCTGAGATGGCCTATAAGAGATTCAGCCAATCCTGGCTTTTTGTTTTTCTGGATGCCCTGCTTGTGCTGACATCCGCACTGGCTGCAGGGGTGTTTTTCACCACACGCAAGGCCCGCCGGAAAGGCTTGAAGGTATGGGACGCTGTTGCCCGCCGGATGCTGATCAACCTGATGATCCCTCTGGCTGCCGGGGGCATTTTTTGCCTGATATTGGTTTACCACCGGCTTATATTTCTTATAGCCCCCGCCACATTAATTTTTTATGGACTTGCTCTGTTAAACGCCAGCAAGTATACCTTTCATGAAATCCGGGTATTGGGAATTTCTGAGGTCATGTTGGGCCTCATGGCATCGTGGCTTGTTGGCTACGGACTTCTTTTCTGGGCGGTAGGGTTCGGCGTACTGCATATTTTTTACGGGCTGATGATGTATTACCGGTATGAAGCCATCGAGAAAGGAGATACAAATTGAAACCGTCGTGTCCACAGCCGTTGTATTTCTTGCAACACCACATGCATAACAGCAACAAACAAAGGCATTGAAAGAAATTATCCATAAATTAAACAGGCAATTCGAAAGTCGGGTCAGGCTTGGTATTATGTCGGTGCTGGCAGTGAACGACCAGGTGGATTTCAATACACTCAAGGAACTGCTGGATGTTACTGATGGCAACCTAGCCAGTCACTTATCGGCCCTTGAAAAAGCCAATATGGTGGAAGTCAGGAAGCAATTCATCGGGCGTAAACCCAATACCAGTTACCTGATTACCGATTACGGAAGAAAGGCTTTCAACGAACACCTGGATTACCTGGCTCGCCTGGTAAAGAACAGTAAATCATAACAATGCCTTTCACATCAATACGAATACAATAAACTTATAACCAACCAGAAATTATAAATTAATACCTGGTAGCACAGAACTTTATAAGCTTTCACTTTGATATGCAAAGTACTTTTAAACTATAAATAAATGGAAACAACAACAAAAACAATCAATGGATTCATCAATTCACCAGGATTCAAACTCGGGCTTATCGGGATACTTACCCTGTTTTTGCTTATTCCGGCAAACCTGATCCTTGAACTGATCAGGGAACGCGAGCAAAGGCGCAGTGAAACAGTAAACGAGGTTACCTCGGTGTGGGGCAACGCGCAAACTATTGTAGGGCCGGTAATAACGATGCCCTATGAGGTAGCAGTTAAAACGGGCAAGGACACCTATATAAACGAAACCCGTTATGCCCATTTTCTTCCCGAAAAGCTTAAGGTTGAGGGCAAGGTTGAACCGGAAGTTCGTTATCGTGGTATTTATAAAGTGGTCACATACAGCACAAAACTGCACGTTTCAGGTAGCTTTGCCCCGGTTGATGCCTCAGGGCTGAATATTCCGGTAACAACCCTTGAAAACGTGCCGGCCATGCTTGAAATAGGCATTCCGGATATGCGGGGAATCAACAAAGACATTTCGGTTCAATGGGGCGACTCAGCTTTGCCCGTAATTCCGGGACTACCCAATACGCATATAGCCTCATCGGGAATTCATGCCAACCTCATGCTTGATGGGAATAAACCGTATACCTTTTCATTTGACCTCGATCTGAATGGAAGCCTGTCCTTAAACTTCACTCCGGTCGGAAAGGAAACCAATGTTCAACTGTCCTCAACATGGACATCTCCCAGTTTTAACGGTGCCTTTCTACCCGATAGCAGAAAGATTGATGAAAAGGGATTCCAGGCAGACTGGAATGTATTGCAACTGAACAGGAATTACCCGCAGCAATGGATCGATGATCAATACACGGTTTCTGAATCAACCTTTGGCGTGGAATTGCTTACCCCTGTGGATACCTACCGGAAATCGGAACGCTCGGTTAAATACGCGATCCTTTTCATTGCCTTAACCTTCCTTGTTTTCTTTTTTGCTGAAGTGATGACCAAAACAAAAATTCACTTCATCAATTACCTGCTTACGGGCATAGCACTTTGCATTTTCTACTCACTACTGACAGCCCTGGCTGAGCATATCAGTTTCACCCTGGCCTATGTTGCTGCCAGTATAATTATCATCGCCATGATTGCCCTGTTTGCGAATTCACTCTACAAGAGACGGCAGGTTACGCTTACAGTAACAGGCACCCTTGTAGCCTTGTATGTATTTCTGTTTGTGATTTTGCAATTAATGGATTACTCGTTGCTGTTCGGTAACATAGGTCTGGTAATTATACTAGGCATCGTGATGTATTTTTCCCGTAAAATCGACTGGTATTCACCTGAAAAAACCAATCAGGAGAACAGCTGACACCATCCGGAAGGAAATTGCTATTTTTGCAGAAAGCACATAGACCATGGCACAGGAATCCAGAAAATTCAGTATACAGGCACGATTTAAGAGTTTTAGCTTCGCATTCAAAGGAATGAAGCATGTGCTCAAAGCCGAACACAATATGTGGATACACCTTTCGGTAACCCTGGCTGTATTACTGCTGGGGATAATTTTAAAAATAAGTCGTTTCGACTGGCTTGTGGTGATTCTTTGCATCGGATTTGTTCTGTCAGCTGAAATCATGAATACCGCCATTGAAAAACTAACCGACAAGGTTTCACCTGAAAGAAATGAGGTGGCGGGCCTGGTCAAAGACATATCAGCCTGTGCGGTGCTGGTATCGGTTATCACAGCGGTAATCGCCGGTTTACTTGTTTTTATGCCCTATATTCTTGATGTGATAACGCACAACTAAAGCGCAGGTTCTTGTTTTAATTGACCTGGCATGTTTATATGCCGGGTCATTTTTTTTTTCCGATAAAATAAATAACTTTCCTTGATTGGCAAGCCCGGTGAATTATGCTGGAA
>CAYVBH010000206.1:0-7316 GCA_964449015.1 uncultured Bacteroidales bacterium | reverse complement strand
CGCGCGAATTTTTCTTCCAGCTCGGAAGCCTTAATTCCGTCTTCTTCAGTAAAGTTTTCTTTAGCATAAAGGGCATCTTTCTCATTCATTATTTTCCAGAGTTCTGCATGACCCATTAAAACCGTTGTGAGCACGGGGTAATTGTCAAATTCGAAATGGCTTTGCCTTAAAACCGATAATCTTTCTTCCTGACCGAAGGAGACATGTCCTTTTATGTTTTCAACCTCACCACATAACATTTTCAGGAAAGTTGATTTTCCTGCCCCGTTGGCACCAATTATTCCGTAGCAATTGCCGGGTGTGAACTTTAAATTTACATCCTGAAACAGGACTCTCTTGCCGAATTGAATTCCCAGATTCGATACTGTTATCATTAATACTAATTATTTTAAAACCGAAATATTTCTGCAAAGTAACTTCTAATTATTGGTCTTACCAATAAGATTAAAACCTGGTTTTTTTAATAGTACGCCCAGCTGGGGAATCAATTGGCAATTATACACAACCTTTTCCTGCCAAAGTTGTTACAATTATGTTAATACTATGATATAGAACCTGACAACTTAATATCCGACCCATGAATGTTGATGTAAATTCCAGAGCAAAAGCATTTGCCACAGACTCATTGGAGATTAAGGCTCCTGTTGAAAGAGTGTTTTCGCTGGTTTATCACTTGAAAGAATGGCCCAATTGGCTCGATGGAGTTACAGAAGTGAATATCAGCGAAGAACCTGCCGAAGGAATGACCTTTGATTGGAAGGCAGACGGGTACAAAATAAAATCCACGATTCATACGGTACGGCCAAATTCTGAAATAGGATGGACCGGTAAAATCTGGTGGATAAAAGCAGTTCACAATTGGCAGTTCGAGCGCTTACCCGATGGGAACACCCGGGTAGCTGTCAGCGAATCATTCAGCGGCCTTGGTGCCTCCCTGATGAAAAATACATTAGTTAAAACTCTAAAAAAAGATCTTCAAGCGCTAAAAGATAAATCAGAGCGATAGATTAGCGGAATTAACAAATAGTCAAACCCGGTTATGGATCCAAAGGATCGAGTGAATTGCATTGAAGCGCATTGACAACGGGGTAAAACTCACTCGTTTCTTCACTGAGTTTTTTTAATTCCCTATACGGGACATAGCCCAATTCATTTAAGCACCTTTTTTCCATTCTAAGAATAAGCTCATTTTGACTTGAATTGGTGACTATAAGGACTTTCTTATTATCAGGTATATTAAACCGATATATCATTCTTACAGCGTTTCTCAGGTTTGTAGTTGTATGGCGTGCATGTGGTTCAATAAAAATAGCTTGTTCAGGAATATTCAGTTGGCTTACCATGTATTTTTTCATCTCCACCGCCTCAGAATATGGAGTTTTATTCGGATGAACATGCCCTCCTGAAACAATAATAAACGGGGCCAGTTTTTCTTTATAGCATTTTGCTGCCTGCTGACATCTATATATACTCATCGAATCAATACTAACGCCTTCCTTTTCCGGACCTTGCCCCGGAACCAAAATAACACTGTAAGGGAAACTATCCCATTTTGTTTTCTTCATATTTTCAAATGCGCTTAAGTTCATTCCTTTATTCAAAGGCTCATATCGGCTTGCTTCATCACGCTGGTTCAACCTCATAGCTTCCAAAGCCACATTGAGAGGTGTCTCATAAAATAGCTCACTTAACTTCCTGTTCAAATCATTCTCCAATAAATACCGTACTGAAAGATAGAAACCACTGTCATTTTCAGCAAAGGAAATAGCATCAACAGCCGGATAGCGGGGACGTTTCCCCTTAATGTATACCTCCAGCACATTGTTTATGCCAGCTGCAGTATTATTCCATGCAGTTCTTATAAATGTGGTATCATGCATGGATGCATAAATATTATAATAACCTGACGCTTTCAATAATGATATTACTTGTCGGAAAGGCTCACTTTTATAATATAATCTGATGAGTTCGCTACCAATTGCAGCAATTTCGGGATTCTGCCACTGAAGCGATGACCCATAGCAACTCACCTCTTTACAATCAACTATTGCCGCCTCCATTCTTCTTTTCCTGTCAAGAGTAAGACTCTTCAAGACCTTGTCTTTTTTCAGGGTTTTAAAAACTTCTGGCGACTGTTTTAGATAAGAAATCAAAGGAAAAGTTTTATGAATGATAATAGAATCAACATACTCGTTTTGCTGCTGACCATTCAGGTGATTTGAAAAAGAAGATATAAGGAAAAGGAGAAAAATCAAAGGAATACCTCTGAGAAGTTTGTTTATGTTAAATGTTATCATCCCGGAATTAATAAACTGATTCGTAATTATAATAGAGATTAATCGGCTATACGGCATTAAAGGTTTAGCAGGTAAACCAATGGATACGATTTGGAGTCCAACATACACACAACCCGACGAGCTTCAGAAATCGGTTAGCCCAGGTTTTATAATCGTTTTCTTTCAGAAATCCTCCCTTAGTTTATCCCTGATTCATTCGAATCCGACCAATAATCTCTTTTAGCTTTTCAGCCTTAATTGGCTTAGACATGTACCCGTCAAATCCTTTTGCGAGTATTTCCTTTTCTTCATGCTTTAGCGCATAGGCAGTTACCGCAATAACCGGAATTTTGCTGTTGATTTTTTTAATCTGGTCTAACGCATCATAACCATTCATCACTGGCATTTTAATATCCATAAGCACTATGGTGTTGTCATGGCTTTTTAAATTTTCAATGAACTCTACAACTTCTTTGCCATTCTTTCCCCAGAAATGCCTTTCTTCAGGAATGCGCAACATTTTTACCAGAATTTGATAATTTGTTGGTTCGTCTTCAGCAATCACAAAGAAAAAACTCTCCAGAGAATGGGAAGGTGTTGTTTCTCTTTTTGCTGTATTCTCTGCATCCTGCCCTGAGTGGTCCAAATAGGGGATTGTAAAGTTAAAGGTCGAACCGGCTTCGGGTGTAGAATCCACCCAGATCATCCCATTCAACATTTCGACCAGTCTTTTGCATATAGACAGCCCGATTCCAGTGCCCCTGTACACTTTTTCGGAATCAGCTTCAATCTTGAAAAAATGCTCAAATATGTTACTGCTGTGCTTCGGATCAATTCCGATACCCGAATCAGCAACAAAAAAGCGGATATCTTTATTTCCCTTCTCGTAACCAAACCTGATAAATCCTTCATGTGTATACTTCATTGCATTGCTGATCAGGTTATTCATGATTTGTTGAAAGCGGATCGGATCGATATGAAGAATCAAATCCTTGTCTTTGTTGTTAACAAATTCAATTGTCAAGCCTTTTTCGTTCTTTAATCGCCAGAATTCTTCCATTTCTGCCATCACCTTTTGCACACCTACATACTGAGGTTTCATTACCAGCTGGTTGGACTCAATCATGGATATATCGAGGATATCATCAATCAGGTACATGAGGGTTTCTCCGTTCTGATTGATTGTTCTTATGAATCCCTCTTTCTCTTCTTCGCCGAACTCTTTTTCATTAAGCAGTGAAGAGAATCCCAGGATGGCATTCATGGGCGTGCGGATTTCGTGGCTCATGTTGGCAAGGAAAGACGATTTCAGCTGGTCAGATTCTTCAGCTTTTTGTTTTGCATTCTCAAGTTGTTGTGTACGCTCCCTGATCAGTTCCTCGAGGTTGTTACGGTGTCGTAACAATTCTTCATTCTGCATCAGGATTTCTTCCTGTTTCTCTTCAAGAAGTGTATTTACTTCCTGCAATTCCTCCGTTCGCTTGTCAACAGTAACCTGTAGCAATTCCTTCTGATGCTTCAATATGCTAAGGCGAATTCTGAAAACACTCAGAACGATCAGAATCAGTAAAACCGCAACAGCAATTTTCATAAAAAGCGTTTCCCGCCAGGGCGGTTTAATGATAACTGCCAATGCAACTTCCTCCTTTGCCCAAATATCATCATTGTTAGAAGCCTTAACCCTGAAGGTATATTTTCCGGGATCCAGGTTGGTGTAAGTTGCATATCGATGATTACCGGAATAATTCCAGTTATCTTCAAAACCTTCCAGGTAGTAAGCATATTTATTCAGGGATGGCTGTGCATAATGGAGTGCAGCAAACTGAAATGTGATGATGTTGTTTTTATAGGACAGTACAATCTCCTTTGCCTTGTAAATGGGCTCTTTAAGTACTACCTGCTTGTTGATGACTTCTCCTACCTTAACAGTTTCATTAAACAGCAACAATTCGGTTAACACTACCCTGGGAAGGAATGGATTTGCATCAATTTTCTCCGGATAAAAAGCATTAAAACCGTTCTCACCTCCAAAAAAAACCATGCCATCTGCATTTTTAAAGTAGGCGTTATGCCAGAATTCATTGCTCTGCAATCCATGAGCCACATTGTAGTTTATAAACTCTTTTTTTTGCGGATCCATTCGGGAAATCCCAAAGTTGGTGCTTGCCCAGATAAAACCCCGGTTATCTTGCACAATACCTACAATGCCTTCAGATGGCAGACCATCTGTAATATGGTAAGAATGAAAAAGCAAATCAGGAAAATCTCTGAAACTGCCCGTAATTTCTTTGTAATTCACAACCCCGTTCAATCCCCCGGCAGTACAAATCCAAAAGTTACCATCATTTGCCTGGCAAAAAGCATTGATGGTATTATTGCTGATACTTTGTGTATCGTGTTCAATATTTCTGTAATTTATGAACTTTGGAACAGACTTTCTTTTTTCATCGGCAGTAAGAATGCTTACCCCTTTTCCATGACCCCCTATCCAGATGTTCTTGTGCTGATCTTCGCCAATTGCCCAGATGACCTTATCGCAGATGCTATGAACGTTTCCAGAATCGGGAAGGAAGAAATCGAACTGATCGGTTTTATCGTTGTATCGCCATAAACCGGCATCCCAGGTTCCTCCCCACAAAATACCATCACTATCTTCATAAATTGAAAAAGTCCATCTGTCAAATGAATAATTCTTTATTTCAGGTTTCTTACCCGAAAAGAGCTTTTCCGGCTTGATCCGTGATACGATTCCACCGCCGATGCCCGCCCATACTTCACCGTTTTTTCGCTGCACCAGACAAAGTATGCTGTTTCCGCCAATCGTATTCGGATCTCCGGGATCATTCACATAATGAACGATTTTTGGCGCCTGATCAGGGGAAAATAATATGCGATCAATGCCTCCGCCAACATCCATGCCTATCCAAAGATCTCGTGGGTTTAGACCATGTATGGAAGAGATTACATTCCCATTGAGGGAATTTTCTTTAAAGGGAATTTTTTTAAAATGAAGAAACGGTTTCCGGTAAAAATCATGTTTATTCAATCCCTTACTGAAGGTTCCAATCCACAATACTCCCGTATTATCCTCATATAATGAGTATATCGTGTTGTCACTTATTGCCGTATTATGCCTGTCGTCAGGTTGGAAATGTTCAATATTATCTGTTTCCGGTGTATATCTAAACAGGCCGCCCTCTGTTCCAATCCAAAGATGTTTGTTATGATCCATCAAAAGACGTGTCCGTTTGCCCGGCGCAACGTTGATTATACCCGGATCCACCCGCCGGTATGATTTGTTTGCTTTATTATATTCCAGTTTCAGAACACCTTGCAGTACAGTACCAATCAGCAAATTTCCCTCACTGTCTTTGATAATGGAAGTTACAATTGTGTTTTCAAGCTGGACCCCCGTATTGGTTATTTCTTTCTTACGGGGGTCAAAATAATACAGATACTCAGAAAATAACAAGAGCCGATCATTGCTTTCTTCGTAGGCCCATGAAATCTGAGATGTAGATCCCGGAAGCCTGAATTTTTCAAACCGTCCGGGCTTACCACCATTTCTCTCAGGAGGAACATATAAGTTCAGCGCGTCTCCGGCACAAATCCAAACATTTCCCCGGCTGTCTTCGGTAACCTGGTAAATATCATTGCTGCTGATACTTTCGGGATTTCCCGGATCATGACTGAAATTCTCAAAAGTTTCCGTTATAGGATCAAAACGATCAAGACCTGTTACACTATTAATAATCCAAATATTACCGGAATGGTCCTCGTATATGAAAAATATGTCGTTGCTGCTGATACTTGTTCTGTCTTTGCTATTTTTCTGGTAAACTTTAAAGGTATTGCCATCATATTTGTTTAGCCCGTTGTAAGTCGCAAACCACATAAATCCGACATGATCCTGTAAAATATAGTTAACAGAAGAATGAGACAATCCGTCTTTCGTAGAAATGTTTTCAAAAACAGGTGGCTGGAATTGTGCAAAACAGAAACTTCCTGAAAAACAGAATAAATGAATTAACAGGTATCTGAACAAATGTCTATTGTGAAGACCCAACGATTCCATGAGATCAAATCAGTTTATAAACCTGTCACTCGGTTGGATTGGTATGGAGAAAAAAGGAACTTCTCATTCCTGCAACCTAAAGGTAAGAAAAATGTGAATCCGTTATCCGGAATGTTTAACAATTAATTCTCGCTTTCATTTTGATCTCAATTTGTTGAAATAACCACACTTCTTGTTAATTTTAACAACGAAATATCATTTAAGAAATCATAATTATGAAAAAAAGAATCCTATACCTAGCGCTTTTTGTTGCCTTATCTTCATCCTTCTCAAATAATACAAACGCACAAATCCCTGAAGGATCGCTGCCCGCTCCCTCCAACATCAGGGCGGACCAATGCCCGTGCATACTACCCGACCTGAGTGTCATATTTCGGGTTAATGCCCCTGAAGCAACAGCAGTGCAGCTTGACCTGGGCAAATCATATGATATGGTGAAAGATGAAAAAGGAGTCTGGACTGTAAAGACCGACCCGTTGGTACCTGGCTTTCATTATTATTCATTGGTAATAGGCGGATTGAAATTTGCTGATCCGGCCAGTGAATCTTATTACGGAATGGGCCGAATGGCGAGCGGAATTGACATTCCCGAAGCAGTTGCTGACTTTTACACAGTAAAAGATGTTCCTCACGGTGAAATACGTTCAGTTAACTACTTTTCAAATACAACTGGTACCTGGCGCAAAATGAATGTTTACACACCTCCTGGCTATGATACAGATAATGGAGCAAAATACCCTGTTCTTTACATTCAGCACGGCGGAGGAGAAGATGAAAGGGGTTGGGCCGTCCAGGGTAAAACGGATGTCATTATGGACAACCTGATTGCCGAAAAGAAAGCCAAACCCATGATAGTGGTCATGGCAAACGGTAACGCGCCGCAGGCTAAAGGACTGGGTGGCTATACCGATGAGGCCATGGCCATTTTCAAGGAAGAGATGATGGGCAATATTGTTCCTTTTGTT
>CAYVBH010000205.1:0-7325 GCA_964449015.1 uncultured Bacteroidales bacterium | reverse complement strand
GGAAAAGAGATACAGGAAGCTCCGAAGGCTATGGCCTGTATTTTCATCCTGAATTAATAAGAAACTCTGGTCTCGGGAAAAAAATACATGAATATTCCTTCTTTTCCTATGCCGAAAATGAAGCCTTGCATCTCTCAGAGAATGAAAAACAGACATTGTTTTCTATCCTTAAACAGATAGAAATCGAGTATAACACAAATATTGACCACTATTCTAATCAATTGATCATTTCTAATATCGAGCTGCTTTTAAACTATTGCAATCGGTTTTATGGCAGGCAGTTTATTACCCGTACGAATCATAATAAAGATATAATAGCCAGGTTCGAGGAGTTTATAAGTGATTACTTTAATTCATCAAGCCTTGCTGAAGCCGGGTTACCCACTGTAAAGTTATGTGCTGACTCAATGAATCTCTCACCCAATTATTTCAGCGACCTCTTAAGAAGTGAAACTGGTAAGAACACCCAGGAACACATTCATTTTCATTTATTGGAAAAGGCTAAAACTTTGCTGGCGGGTACAGAAAAAAGCATTAAAGAGATAGCGTATGAACTTGGTTTTGAATATCCTCAAAGCTTTTACAAGTTGTTCAAAAGAAAGGTTGGAAGCTCTCCGACGGAATACAGAAACGAACTGTCTAAAAATTAAATAAATGAAAACAATAAACCTTAAAAGCGTACTATTTACTGGATTTCTATCCGGAATTATAATACTAATCAGCGCACTTTCTATGGTTCCGGCAGTCGGAAATGAGATGGATGAAATACTTGCCAGCAGGGGTCTGCCTCCGTTAAGTAACCGGGCAATGGTTTTCTTTTGTTTTGTCAGTATCAGTAATGGAATTCTATTGGTTTTTCTTTACTCAATATTAAAACCACTATTTGTATCAAAGATTAAAACGGCAATCATTTCGTCATTAATAGTCTTCTTCTTTAGCTATTTTCTTAGTAATGCATCATTGGTGGCATATGGATTTATGCCGGTAAAATTCACCATAATCGGGACACTCTGGGGACTGGGTGAATTATTTCTGGCAGGTCTGGTGAGCTCGAGATTATATAAAGAAGTTAGAAAGGTTAATTAAGCTTACTATAATTGATAAATAGAATAAGAATCCCGGCAGGAGAATCATGATTATGAAAAAAGCACCATACATAATTGATGTTTTTATTTTTGTTTTTCTTATAATTTCCTGCAACAGGGTGGAGAATCCTGTTCGCCCTGCACGGGTCAATGAAAAGGGAGGATACTTTTTTACAGTCAGGGATGGATCTGAAATATATATCCGCGAGTATAGTCCTGTTGTGAATCCTAATAACACCGTTTACATAATGTCGGGGATAACTGGTATTAATCACAAAAGTGAAGAGGATATAATTGAAATTTTAAGCCATAATACAAATCGTATTGTCGTCGTTCACCCAAGAGGTACAGGTTATTCTGATGGCGAAAGGGGAGACACTGACCCGGGTGATATTATTGAAGATTATTATGAAATTATCAGGAGCGACAGTGCTTATTTGTCCGGCAGTAAAAAAAATTTCCTGTTTGGTCACAGTATGTCATGTGCCTTTGCCCTTGAGGTGGCTGTGATACTGCCCCGGCTGGATGGAATTATACTTGTAAATCCTCCATTCAAGCTTAAACCTGCAAAGGGAATGAGTCCGGGCTTCCGCGATTACCTGAAGTATATCGCATATTATGTTTTTGCGCCTCATAAACCTGTTGTAAACATGGCCGGGGATCCTTCTTTAATAACTGATGAATCGGACAGGTTGGAATCGGAACTGCGGAATAATGATTCTCTCCTTGTAAAATACTTCAGCATGCGTTGTATGTCAGAATCAAAAAAGATGATGGATGCAATGTGTGAAAATGCCATGGTGGCAGATTTACCCTTACTTCTATTGTATGGTGAGCATGATAATATTGTTGATAAATCGGGCTGTGATGAGATCTTTTCAGCATGGAAGGGGGAGAATAAGAGTTATGTAACAATAAAAGACGGGGCACACGGCAGATCGACTGTGGTAAAAGGAGCCGATACCATTGCAAACTGGATAGGCAATTTATAAGCACAATGACCGTCGACGCCGATCTATGTTTTCAAAAACGGATAAAGATTACTTTCTGATAAAGGATTGGTAAAATGGTTTCGGTCAGTTCTTTATATAAAATTAGATATGAGGTAGATATATATTCAAATACCCCAATTGCCATCGTAATATAGAGTATAAGATTAGAGGATTAATTAATTTAACCAAACATCTTTCCATCTCACTCTCTTCAAACGGTTTTGTCAGATGAATGTATCGATCCATAATGCTATATGAGGATTGGCCAACCCATTTAAGTATGCTTTTCCAGTTGACACCTTTAATGACAGCTAATGAAATAAACGTGTCCCGGAAATTGCGACTGGTATGATCGGTTTTGAATTTCAGATCTTAATATTCCTCATTTGCTGCCAGGATTTTTAATAAATCTTCTATTCCACGATTATATGCCTGGTTTGTCAGTTTAAAGCAGGAAGTGTCAAAGTTTACTTCTTCCAATATTTCTTTTGCATATCGATTGAGTGGTTGCTCGACTTCAACATCAAATCTTTCCGTCTTCTTAGGGGTAAATACCAGAAATCCACTTTCAATATTTTCAGGCCGGATTCTTTTTATGTCATCATATCGCACTCCGGTGAAACATTGCAGTAGTATCATTTTTCTTATAACTTCATGATTTTTGAGATCAAACTTATGATTATACAATGCCATCATTTGTTCTTCAGATAAAGGATTAGGTTTGTTCTTACTTTTTTCACCCCTCTTGAAAAGCTTTGACTGGAATTTATCCGTCATATCGATATTTTTCTCATCCTTTATTTCCCAGTAATAGTAGAGGACCGTGATAAGAACAGTATATGTCTTTTCAATGGTGCCCTGACTGTATTCCTTCTCTGTAAGCCATACTTCGAAATCATCCGACCAACTTATATTAATATCAGGTAAGTATGTCTTTTTGTCTCTGCTGTAATCAAATCGTTTGATCCTGTTCATTACAGTCTTGAACTCCTTTATGGTGCCATGCGGATGACCTAATTTCTTGCGTCTGTTATAATAATCGTCCATATAGTCAACCAGGCTCTTTTTAAATTTCAGCAGTCTTTTTGATGGGAATAATTCCTCAATAATAAGGAACTCTTCCTTTCTCAATTGGGCCATAATATAATCCACATCAGGATTATGGATGTAGTTGCTGATTCTACTTTCTTTATCACTGATAAGCCGGTTCTTTTTCTGGTAATCAAAATCTCCCCTTAACACTTCGCCTTTTTTTGCAGACCAGAATTTAGGGTTCACTCTGACATCAGTCGGAATCCGATTTTCTTTTGAATCTTTTCTTTTTAACGGATCATACCTTCTCAGTCGGATATATACCATTGCCTCACCATTTTTATCCAACTGGATTTTAAGGATAATTAGTGTTATTTTAGATCCTTTGGGGTGTAGTAAATGTTGGCATATTTTGCTATCTGATCTTCTGTATAATGTTTCATGTAGTACAAAAAGTTGAAAATTCAAAAAAAGTAGTACAAAAAATAGAACTGATAATCAGCGTATTAGCCTATATTTTTACTCTTCTCACCCCGCCAATTAAAATCAAATGGCCTTGTAAATCAAATATTTATAAGGCCATTTTTGTTAGTAGAACAAAATTTTTTTTAGGTTTCAATAAGGAAGACCGGTCGCTAATGATTTATTTAAACTTTGTACGTTGGGAAATGAGAAAAAGAGCACGGGTTTTGTTTTTGTTTCTGTAATGCATTATATTTAATGCATAATAGAAATAAAATGAGTTTCATTGAATTCAGAAATAAGCTTCTACCCTTGGCCTGCTTTACAACAAACCAGGTGTATGCATCATACCCCGGGTTTGACAGGAACAATCTGGTACGCTGGGTAAGGAAGGGTTACCTGATCAGGCTCCGACAGGGATATTATACCTTCCCTGAATATAAAGAATCGAAAGACTTTACGCTCTATTTCTCTAACATAATATACAAGCCCTCTTACATATCGTTACAAACTGCTTTATCATTCTATGGAATTATCCCCGAGGCTGTACCTGAGATAACAAGTGTGACAACTCTAAAGACAAAAACATTCAGCAATGATTTAGGTGTGTATTCATATAAGAATATAAAGCCTGATATGATGTTCGGGTATGATCTGAGAGAGATGGAAGGAGGCAGACGTATTATGTTTGCCACGCCTGAAAAGTCATTAGCAGACCTGCTCTACCTGTATCCTTTTTATAATACAGAATGTGAACTTGAAGAATTACGTCTTGATGAATCATATATGGAGGATGACTTCAATACAGACAGATTAATGGAATTTTCTTACCGTATTGGTAGCAAGGCACTTACTAATCGCATTGATAAGCTAAGAAAAGTATATAACCTTTAGTAATAACTATATGGTAGACCTGAACTTAATAAAGAATTATTTCCCTGAGCAGATCAGGA
This sequence comes from uncultured Bacteroidales bacterium, assembly GCA_964449015.1. Classification (GTDB taxonomy): domain Bacteria; phylum Bacteroidota; class Bacteroidia; order Bacteroidales; family UBA10428; genus UBA5072. Next base: position 2,801 of record CAYVBH010000205.1, on the reverse strand, counting down.
ATAATATACTTCTTGGTAAAAGCATGATGCAGGAATATATTCAATTGTCAATTCTCGACTACCTGTCCACAACAAAATACATCCGTAAGCTCATATTCATTGGCGAAAGCAATCTTCGCCTGGTAAAGGGCATAGACAGATTCTCAGAAGATCTGGACTTTGACTGTAAAGAAACAAACAAGAAGGAGTTCATGCAAATGAGTGATGATGTCATGCAATTTCTCAGAAGAAACGGATATAAAGTAGAATCTAAGGATAAAGATAATCCTAAACTAACGGCAATCAGAAAAAACATTTACTTCCCAACGTTACTTTTTGATTTTGGGCTTTCAAGACACAGGGATGAAAGGTTTCTTATAAGAATAGAAGCTCTGGATCAGGGAGTAACCTATACTCCTGAAATAAAAAACATAAGGGGTTGTGGTTTTTACTTTCCATTCCGGGTACCTTCTGACTCTGTATTATGTGCCATGAAAACTACTGCCCTTCTTGAAAGAAGGAAGGGTCGTGATTTCTATGACCTGATGTTTTTATTGGGTCAAACGAAACCTGATTATGACTTCCTTGCAAAAAGGATAGGCATTAAAAATGCAGCTGAGTTAAAGTCTGAAGTAGAAAAGCGCATTAAGATTACTGACCTGAAAACCAAAACAAAGGATTTTGAACATTTACTGTTCAATAAGGAAAATAACAAACGTATACTCAGATTTGAAGAATTCCTTGAAGAGGCTATTTTATAAGAAAGTAAAACAGATATGATGGGTATCAGAAATTATCCATGGCGGGATCTGTGATGATAAAGGCGTCTAAAGATGGATTGCGGTAGTGCGATTTCCATTAAAGATCTCAGGAATTCAAATAAGGAAGTGCGTAATACAAGTAAGTTATGAATAATATTTAAATGATCAGTCATGTCTAAAATCAGTGATGACTTATTAAAACATATTCAGTCTGAAATAAATCGAAGAGGTGAAGTCCCGGCTTCATTGGATGAATTGAATAAGATAGCAGCCATTGTTTCGGATAAGTATAACAAGACTCCTATTTCTGACTTTGAGGGAAGGAGCCATCCTGTAAGTTCTTTTTAACAACAGCTTAAGGAGTTGTTAATATGGACATATTTTCAAAACCGGCAGGAAACAATAAAAATGCAGCGCCGTTAATCTTCGGCTTATAGCTAATATTAAAGTTTTTCTGTTATCATTGGCTACTGGTTTATAAAATATGTAACTTATGAGCTTTGAAATAAATTATATCTTAATCCCAATCACTATGAAAAAGTTGAAAATTCTAATCTTTTGCACGATTCTATCCGGTCTGATATCCGGTAATCTTCTGTCGCAGGATATTGCTGTGATAAAAATCGATCCCGACCGCAGGACAGGAGCAATTGACCCCAATATTTATGGTAGTTTTCTTGAAAATATGGGTCGTGGTAGTTTATTGCAACCTGAGTCTAAGTTTGCCGATGAAAACGGATTCAGGAAAGATTTTATAGAACTTATTAAGGAGCTGAATGTTCCCGTGGTCAGATGGCCAGGTGGAAATTTTGTTTCAGGCTATAATTGGAGAGACGGGATAGGCCCAAGGGACCAGCGCCCGGCAATACTGGATCTGTCCCGGACACGAATTGAGGACAACCATATGGGAACTGATGAATATGTGAAATTCTGTAAACTGATCGGAGCTGAAAATTTTATTTGCATAAATGCAGGAACGGGCACTATTGACGATGCAGCACGCTGGGTGGAATATTGCAATTATCCGAAAGGCACCTATTATTCAGACCTCAGGATAAAATACGGCAACGAACAGCCGTTCAAGGTCAAATACTGGGCTCTTGGTAACGAGACTGACGGCCCCTGGCAGCTGGGTTATAAAAACAAGGAGGATTATGTTAAGTTTGCCATTGAGGCCGCCAAACTGATGCAGAATGCCGACCGTGATATAAAGCTTGTTGCTTCAGGCTCTTCAAATTACCCGGGGGTCGGTGGCAAATATGACCCGGATGATGGATGGGTCGACTGGAACGATTATGTGCTCGACCACATGGCCGGTGAAATAGATTATATCTCCCTCCACAGGTATGCAACCCAGGCTTTGCGCGGATTAAAGGATCAGGAGAGTTTTGCCAGCCAGATGTCTCTGGGTTGCGAAATTGACAAAATAATAAAAGTAACGAAGGGGTCGATAGAAAAGGCTATGGCGAAATCAGGAACAAGAAGGCAGATTTACATCTCCTTTGATGAATACAGTGCCCGCGGCAACAGTCTTCTGGGTTCGCTGATGCTGGCCCAGCATCTCAACTCGTTCATCCGGAATGCAGATATTGTAACGATGGCAAATCTGACGTTTCTTACCGGACTGGCAGGCAGCACTTCTGATGGTGTATATAAAAATACGCTCTTCTACCCTTTTTATCTTTATTCCAGGAACTGCCTCGGCACATCCCTCGATGTATATGTCAACTGCGAAAAATACAACACTGAACTCTTCAGGGACATCCCATATCTCGACGTTTCTGCTGCACTGAATGATTCGAAAAAAGCGGTGGTACTGAATGTGATAAACAAGAATGAGACGAAGGCAATAGTCACTGATATTATATTGCAGGCAGGTGAATATACAGGGAACGCCAAAGCTCACGAGATAAACGGCGAATCCGTAAATTCAACAAATACCGCTAACAAAGAGGAAGTGAAGGTTGTAATAAAAGATGTAAGATTCAAAGGAAATACGATACGTTACACCTTCCCGGCCCATTCACTGACACAGATTGAAATACCAGTTAAATAGCGTTA
>CAYVBH010000204.1:5761-7404 GCA_964449015.1 uncultured Bacteroidales bacterium | reverse complement strand
GATCAGCATGTATATTGAAACCCTGGAAATGGGCAGGGTGAAAAGCGCTGAAAAGATCCAGGAATACTACACGGTGATCCTCAACGAAACCTCACGCCTGTCGGCCATGGTGAACCGCATACTGAGCTTCTCGCAGATTGAGAACAACAAGCGGAAGTACAGCTTTACAGCAACCGACCTGAACGAGATTGTGGAAAAATCAATTGCCTCTTTCAGGTATACTTTGGAGAACAAAGGGTTCTCTTTTACCTATGAACCCGATTGCGATCTGCCGCAGCTGACAGCCGACCGCGAAGCCGTCGCCGATGCCCTGGTGAACCTGATTGACAACGCCATGAAATACAGTAACGAGAAAAAAAACATTGCAGTAAGAACGGGTACCGACGGGCACTTTTTGTATTTGGAGGTGGAAGATCACGGCATCGGCATTTCTGAGAAGGATCAGAAGTACATTTTCGACAAGTTCTTCCGGGTAACCGAAAAGAACTTGGCTCACCGGGTAAAAGGTTCGGGCCTGGGCCTGGCCATTGTAAAACATATTATGGACTCCCACCGGGGTGAGATTTACGTAAAAAGCACTCCGGGTTCGGGTTCAATGTTCCGACTTTTATTTCCGATTAAGCAACCTGAATAACTATGAAAAAGATATTGATAATTGAAGACGAACTGAACATGATAACGGGTTTGAAAGACAACCTGGAGTTTGAGGGATATGAAGTGGACACGGCCACTGAAGGGAAAACTGGTCTGGAAAAGGTGACCGGGGGAAAGTATGACCTCATTCTGCTGGATGTGATGCTTCCGGAAGTTTCGGGATTCGACATATGCAAAACAGCTCGGAAAAAAGGAGTGAACACCCCCATCATCCTGCTTACAGCCAAGGGCGAGGAGATCGACAAGGTGCTCGGGCTTGAACTGGGAGCCGACGATTACATCACCAAGCCCTTCAGCCTGCGCGAATTGCTGGCACGGATCAAGGCTATACTACGGCGGTCACCGGACACCAACGGGGAATCACAAAGGGATGAAGACGTTCAGATCGGGAATATGCGGGTGAATTTCAAAAATTATACAGCATCTGACGGTAACGTGGAGGTACGCATGTCGCACAAGGAATTTGAAATACTGCATTACCTGTATTCCAACGCAGGCAAAACGGTAGACCGCGACGACCTGATGAGCAAGGTATGGGGTATTGATTACGACATCACCACACGCACGGTAGATAACTTTATTCTAAAGCTGAGGCAGAAGATCGAAACCGACCCGAACAATCCGAAGATTATTCTTACGGTGCATGGAGTTGGGTATAAGATGATTATTGTCTGAGTCAGGTGCGGGAACAGCCTGAACCAAAATTCAGGCCGCAATCGCGTGTTTGATGATTTGGGACACCAGGATGAAGCTGGTGATTCAGCAGCAATATGACTTATAAGTATTTGTTCAATTCGAGCTTCAGTCCTTCTGAAATGCCGGTTAGCGGCAACCTCAGCCTATCACTGGCAATCAATCCCTTCTTTGCCAGGTAATACTTTATGGGAGCCGGATTGGGCTCTCTGAAGAGTAAGGGTATGAACTTTTCGATCGTCTTCCAGATCTCCAGTGCCGCCCGATGGTCATTGCCATCCATCAGCTGCTTTACG
>CAYVBH010000204.1:0-5751 GCA_964449015.1 uncultured Bacteroidales bacterium | reverse complement strand
AGAATACCTCCGTCACCACCCACTGCCAGGTTCACATAAAAAAGAACATCCTCGCCGGTAAGTACTGAGAAGTTTTCAGGACAGCCATGAATCAATTCCAGCGTTTGGTTGATGTTTCCACATGAGTCCTTAACACCAACCACTTTATTGAGCTCTGCCAGCTTGAAGAGTGTTTCGTTTTCAATATTTCTGCCTGTGCGATACGGGATGTTATAGATAATCACCTTTAGAGAAGTAGCCTCGGAAATGGCCCGGAAATGCTCATAAATCCCCTTCTGATCCGGACGGCTGTAATAGGGCGAAACAGAAAGGATTCCTGCAACCTGGTATTTCTCAACTACTTTAAGCATTTTCAATAGCTTATGTGTGTTGTTTCCGCCCAGACCGAAATAAACGGGCACCCTGCCGGCGGTGAATTCAACGGTTTTGGCCAGCAGTTCTTCAAACTCGTGGTCTTCGATGGTAGGGCATTCGCCTGTGGTGCCGTTGGGAATCAGTCCCGATATGCCTTTGGGTATATAATAATCAATCAAACCTTTGTATGACTGATAATCGATTTTTTCACCTGCAAAAGGAGTTACAATGGGTAGAAAAACACCGCTGAGCTTTTTCATGATTTGTAAGTTAAAATTTCTTATTGATTATTCATGTGCATGAAATACAGACAGATATCTCGGAACCGAGCGGTTACTTCCTGCATTTCACAAAATAAACCAGGTCGAATTTGTAATGCACATCTGTAAATCCAGCAAGCTTTAATTGATTAATTACTTCATCGATGCTGTATTTATTGAAAACCTGATCACTGGTAAAAGGTATTCTATCAAGATGATCCTTATCGGCCATTGAAAAACAAAACCGACCACCTGCTTTAAGGGCCAATCTGATTTTTGTAAAAGGGATAAACAGATTGTCCCAGAAATAAATCACATTCAGGCAAAAGATTTTATCGTACTGATCAGCAGATAATGGATAATCAAGAAAATCGCCATAAGATAAAACTGCCTTGTTGCTTTCAATATGAATTCTGTTTCGCTCCGATGCTTGTTTGAACATCAACTCTGAGAAATCAACACCTTCTATGTGACAGTCAACAAATGAACAAATCTTTTCAATGCCTATTCCAGGACCATACCCTATCTCAAAAAGTTTGTCGTTTGGCTTGATTTCCAATTCATCAAGAATTCTGTCATACTCAAAGCTATTCCCTTTTATCAGTAGTTTTGATACGATTCTTCCCAGCCATCCTGCCGGTTTTCTGAACTGGCTACTAATAATTGCCCGGATCATATAAAATGATATAGGAAGATCATGGCGCCCTCAAATGCCGGTTTTGGATTGCCTTTGATTTCAAGAACCACCTGAATCACAGCCTTGGTAACGCCTCTCAGGTTAACAATTGATTTCAGGCTGGCCGCCAGGCGCACCTCGCTGTTTACCAAAACCGGCTGGTTAAATTTCAGGCTTTCAATGCCGTAATTTACCATAAGCTTGATGTTGTTCACCTGAACAATCTGATACCAAAGATGAGGCAGAATGGACACACTCAGATAGCCATGCGCAATGGTGGTGCCATAGGGACTTTCTTTTTTTGCCCGTTCCGTGTCTACGTGAATCCACTGGTGATCCATGGTGGCATCGGCAAACAGGTTGATATGCTCTTGTGTTATCTTATAATAATCGGACATACCAATTAGCTTCCCGTTGAATTTTTCAAATTCAGCGTAGCTGTTGATGATTTGTTTTTCCATTCTTTTTCTGTTAACAATTAATCCTTTGATCCATAATGATGGTACTCCATTTGTAGTAACTGGCTGCACTCAGCCTGCAACATTTCATTAAGGATTACCAGGCATATCACAATGTCCAAAAATAGAAAAATTGTTTGGAAGGATCACAGGCGATCCAGATTTTAGACCTGATTGTTGATAATTATCCGGCAGGTTCACTAGCTTTGTATGGAATTACAAACAAGGTACTTTACATTATGAAACAAACTTTCACTGCCTTACTTTTCATTCTCTTTTTGCTTCAAGGCTGCAAAAATGAAGATCTTTCAGACGTTGCCGGTATTGCAGATTTTCAAATTTCGCAGGTGAGTCCCTCAGGTCTGGTTCCCGATACGGTAGTTGTTGATAATCCGTCGCAGACTATCTCACTGCTGTTTGCAGAAAACATTCCTTCCGAATCTTTTCCGGTTAGTTTTGTTGCTGATTTTGGACTTACCGCGGGTGCCCGTTCATCACCGGCATCAGGAACAGCTTTTACCATCAACAATCGTGATGATTATGGTTTGTTAACCCTCACTGCTGAAGATGGCAGCAAATATGAATACGGCATCGTGCTGCGCGACGATCAGATTCCCAATTCGGGTTTCGAGGACTGGTACACTACAAGCGGTATGGATAGCAGGTCATACGAGGAACCTGGGATGGACGCCCGTTCTACCGTTTGGGCAACTGCTAATTACGGCACCAGCATGTATAGTGTTTACTGTACAAAACCATTGGCCGATGGCGATAACACGCTTGCACAGATAAAAACCGGGGAAACATCACTGATTCCTATTACGGCAGGAACGTTGTTCAACGGCAGGTTTGACGTCGATGGAGCCATAAGCAATCCCACAAATCCACGCAAGGCAGTGGCCTTTGGCATACCGTTTACCCTGCGCCCCACAGCTTTCCGGTTCAGGTACACCTATCAGCCAGGCGAAAGATATATTCAGGCTACATTGAAGAATCCTTCGAATTTGTTTGGAGGATTCAATATCAATGACCTGCAAGGCGGAGATATGTTTGCAGCTTACGCAGTGTTGGAAGCACGCGAGGGATCACAGGTTACCGAAATAGGCAAGGCGGAGATCAACTCAGGCGCAGCGCAGGATGTTTTCCAGGAACTCACTGTTCCGTTTGTTTATTCCAGCAATAAAAAACCAACTCATATTTACGTGGTTTTCACCTCGAGCAAAGATGGGGATTTGTTCACCGGGGCTGTTGGCAGTACCCTGACAGTTGATGATCTGGAACTGGTTTATTGAAATAACCGTTGCCATGAAGCGGGTCGCATTGCTGATAATGCTTTTTGTTCCCCTGTTGGTTTGCAGCCAGGAGAACAACTGGTGGATTTACCCAACGCTTGGCGTGGATATCGGAGGCGCCATACCCTTCCCCTTATCAGATATCCCGGATGGCGCCAGGGGTACATCAAAGATTAATCCCAGCCTGGGATTGGGATTTGAATACCAGTTCACGCCAAAATGGAGTGCCGGCATACAAATTAATTATCATGTACTTGAGTTCTCCGGTGAAGCCGACGTGATCAGTCAGCCTTTTTATTACAACAACCAGCAGGGAATACTCTATTTCTCAGGAGAAACAAATACCGACATTGAACTTCGGCTTATTGAATTCCCGGTTATGGCACTGTACAAGATTGGTTCGCGATGGGCGCTGATAATGGGGGCCTATTATTCACGAATTGCCGATGGCGCTTTTGACACTGAGGGGAAAAACGGGGTTCTTTCAGATGACAAGTCGATTACCGATGCAGCACAGCTTCCGGGAACAGCAGATACACGGTATGATTTCAATGATGACCTTGACAAATGGGATGCCGGTCTGTTGATCGGCTACCGCTATGAAATTGCGAACCGGCTTTCGTTTCACACTCATTTTACCATTGGCTTTAACAGCCTTTTTAAGCCGGAGTTCAATAACATTGACTACGAGATGTACCAGATCAGGCTGAATGCCGGCTTGTCATTCTGCTTTTTTAGATAGTACAGATTATCTAAAACCAATAAACCGGTTTTTGTAAAGGTGACTTAGAAATTTGGTCAGCCGCAATTCGGGCTGGTTATTCGAATTCACTTCTCCCTGAATATTTTTAAATACCAAGTCATAAATCTCCCCTGCATTTCTTTGTCCGTCAATCATCCGCCAGACATTGCTACCTGTTGCATCGAGATGGATCCTGAAGTGCTTCGACCGCCGGGGAGGAATCAGCCATCGGGTCATCCATGCACTTTTAAATTTGGGGATCAGCAGCGTGATCTTTCCGTCGGGGTCTTCGGTAAACTCCAGTATGTTGCGTACCGGAACCATATCGAGGTAGTTGGTGTGTTGGCGCTTTTTGAACATGGGATAAATCTTTCAAATATATAACCCTTCAAGGGTCTGAAGACCGCTTGAAGGGTATGTGGGTATCGCCTGTAGGGTATTGCTATGCCAGAAACCTACATAGCACTTGGAGGCATGGGGGCGTCAGGGGCACCGGCATTTTTAACCGGGATCCGGATCAGCACCAGTCCAATCAGTGCCAGCACGATCAGGCTGATGGAGAAGGGAGGATGTTGGAAGAACGAGAACACATCATACAGGAAGATATCTCCCACTGCAAAGATGGCAATGATCAGTCCCATCAACGCCTCGCCTGCAATCAGACCCGAAGCCAGCAACACACCGATATTTTCCACATTGACTTTCTGCGGAGCCGTGAACTTGCGTTTTTCGGTGATCTGATCCACCCATCCCTTGATGACGCCACCCAGGAAGATGGCAAAAGTGGTATCCAGCGGCAGGTACATACCCACGCAAACAAGCATGGGACTTTTCACCTGCATCATGATGAAGCCGATTCCCATGAGCATACCGGCGATGATCAGCGGCCAGGCCATCTGTCCGCCCACGATGCCCTTGGAAAGTATAGCCATTAGGCTGGCTTGCGGGGCCGACAGGTTTTTGCTGCCAAAACCACCTTCGTAACCTTCGCGAACACCCTTGGCAATATCGCCATCATTCAGGAACACAAGTACACCGAACATGACGGCACCAGAAAGCACAACGCCAATGATATCGCCAATCTGCATGCGCCAGGGAGTTCCTCCCAGAATGTGCCCGGCTTTCAGGTCCTGCAGCATTTCACCCGCAACTGCAGCGGAAACACAAACTATGGCTGCCACTCCAAGTACTGAGGCAACGCCTTCGTTGCCGGTAACGCCCAGTGCAACCATAATAAGCGCGGTTACCACCAGGGCGGTCAGCGTAAGTCCGGAAATCGGGTTGTTACTCGATCCCATAAGGCCAACCAGGTAACCCGAAACAGCGGCAAAGAAAAAGGCCAGGATGATCATCACGGTAGCCGCCACAAAGGCCACCAGGGGTGTTGTTTTAAATATCAGGAACGTGATGGCGAAGGTAAGCAGGGCTACCAGGCCGATGCCAATAAGGATCCAGTTGAAATTGATGTCTTTTTCATTGCGGGGCGTGTCCACATGCTGTCCGGAAGCTGCTTTTTTCACATCGCCAACCGACCGGGCAATACCGGCAATAAGGCTCTTGCGCATCTTCCATAAGGTATAAACAGCGCTCACCAACATGCCGCCGATGGCAATTGGCCTTACGATGAATCTCCATATCGAATAGAAAGAAGAGGTCCAAACCTTGGTCATAGCCGCATCTGCGGTGAGTGTAGGGTCACTCGCCATAAAGGCTGAAGCCATGGCACTCAGGTCGAATGAAGGGGCTAGGAAGTACAGGATCATCGGGGTAAGCAAACCCCAGGCAATTACGCCGCCACTGAAGTTCAGCGATGCCAGCTTGGGCCCGATGATGTAGCCAACGCCCATATAAGCCGGACTGATACCGGGAGAGCCCAGCATCATACCGCCCTGACCGACAAATTTTGTACTGGCTACGGTTTGTTTGGTGAACACCACAAATTTTTCCCAATACACGGCAAAAAGCTTGA